>NZ_JBEYHA010000002.1:0-207889 GCF_040635075.1 Nocardiopsis sp. NPDC007018 | reverse complement strand
TGACCTGGCCGACGTCCGCGAGGGCGCGCTTGGTGATCGCGGCCCAGTTCGCGATCGTCTTGACCGTGGTGGTCTGCCGTTCGAACGTGAACCCGCTTCCGGAGACCGGCCGCGGCGCGCGTCCGGGGCCTCTGTCGGTCAGGCCGCCGTGTAGACCACGAACGAGACCGCGACGTAGTGGCAGACGAAGGCCGCGATGGTCAGTGAGTGGAAGATCTCGTGGAACCCGAACCAACGGGGCGCGGGGTCGGGCCGCTTCAGCCCGTAGACCACGGCGCCGACGCTGTAGAGCACGCCGCCCACGAGGATGAGAATCCAGGTGGCCGGGTGGGTGCCCTGGACCAGGTCGGGGATGAACAGGACCGCGACCCAGCCGATGGCCAGGTACAGGGCGGTGGAGAGCCAGCGAGGGGCGCCTAGCCACAGGAGTTTGAACGTGACCCCGGCGAGCGCGCCGCCCCACACGAGCGCGAGCATCGCCGTGCGCAGGGTGCCCTCCAGCACGAGCATGATGAACGGCGTGTAGGTGCCCGCGATGATCAGGTAGATGTTCGAGTGGTCCATGCGGCGCAGGACCCTCTGCGCGCCGGGCGACCAGCGGCCCACGTGGTAGACGGCCGAGGTGCTGAACAGCAGCACGGAGCTGAGCGCGTACACGGCGCTGGCGGCCATCGCGGGCGCGGTGGGGGAGAGCGCCACCAGGACGATCCCGGCCGCCAGCGCGAGCGGTGCGGTACCCAGGTGGAGCCACCCCCGGAGCCGGGGCTTGACCGCCTCCAGGAGGTCCCCGGCGGCCGCCGCGGCCCGCGCGCTCCCTGTTTCCCGCGTCTTCGTCACTGTGCGCACCCCTCAGATCCGGCGACCCCGCTCACCGGCGGGCCACACGGAGAAGCCTAACTTACGGCTGCGTAGGTTACTTGACGGTAATGCTGTGTCGCGCGGCACAGTGCGCGCCGGGCGGTGCGGACGGGTGGGGGATTGGTCGCGGTCCCGGTACGGCCGGTCCCGGACGTTTCGCCCGGATGTCCGTGAGTGGTCGAGCGTCGCTGACCAGCGCATAGGTGACCCGTATCCGTCCCTTGGGGGTGTTCTCCCGGGTGGGCGAGGTGTCGACTCGCTGGACCATTGGTCTAGTCCTCTTTGGCGTCCTTGAACTGGCACTATGCAGAAAAAGGGTGGTTCATGGAGGGGTGCTTGTGCGGACTGTGGATAGGGTCGCGCCCAACAGGGGCCGACCCGGCGCCGAACGGCCGCGAGAGAACGAGGGAGCACCCCCGTGACCAAGTACGTCTACAAGTTCACCGAGGGCAACAAGGACCTGAAGGACCTGCTCGGCGGCAAGGGCGCCAACCTCGCCGAGATGACCAACCTCGGCCTCCCGGTTCCCCCCGGCTTCACCATCACCACGCGGGCGTGCCGTCACTACCTGGAGCACGGCACCCTCCCCGACGGGCTCGACGCCGAGGTCGAGGCCGACCTCAAGGAACTGGAGGAGGCCATGGGGCGCCGGCTCGGCCAGCCCGACGACCCGCTCCTGGTCAGCGTCCGCTCCGGCGCCCGGTTCTCCATGCCCGGCATGATGGAGACCGTCCTCAACATCGGCCTCAACGACGACTCCGTCGTCGGCCTGGCCGCCCAGGGCGGTGACGAGCGCTTCGCCTGGGACTCCTACCGCCGCCTCGTCCAGATGTTCGGCAAGACCGTCCTGGGCATCGACGGCGACCTCTTCGAGGAGGTCATCGACGAGCTCAAGACCGCCAAGGGCGTTACCGACGACCTGCACCTGGACACCGCCGACCTCCGACGGCTCGTCGAACGGTTCAAGGGGATCGTCGACGAACGGACCGGCCGCCCCTTCCCCTCCGACCCCCGCGAGCAGATGCACCTCGCCGTCCGGGCCGTCTTCGACTCCTGGAACGCCCCCCGCGCCGTCCTCTACCGGCGCCAGGAGCGCATTCCCGCCGACCTCGGTACCGCCGTCAACGTCTGTTCCATGGTCTTCGGCAACCTCGGCATGGACTCGGGCACCGGTGTGGCCTTCACCCGCGATCCCGCCACCGGCCAGCCCGGCGTCTACGGCGACTACCTCCAAAACGCCCAGGGCGAGGACGTGGTGGCGGGCATCCGCAACACCGTCCCCCTCACCGAGCTGGAGCGGATCGACCCCCGCAGCCACGCGGAGCTCATGGACATCATGGACACCCTGGAGAACCACTACCGGGACCTGTGCGACATCGAGTTCACCATCGAGCGCGGCCGACTGTGGATGCTCCAGACCCGTGTGGGCAAGCGCACCGCCGCGGCCGCCTTCCGCATCGCCGACCAGCTCGTGGACCAGGGCCTGATCGGCCTGGACGAGGCCGTCCAGCGCGTCACCGGCGACCAGCTCGCACAGCTGATGTTCCCCCGCTTCGACGACACCGCCCCGGTCGCTGAGGACGTCCACCTCCTCGGGCGCGGTATGAACGCCTCGCCCGGAGCCGCCGTCGGCAAGGCCGTCTTCGACTCCTACACGGCCGTCAAGTGGTCGCGCAGCGGGGAGAGCGTCATCCTCTGCCGCCGCGAGACCAACCCCGACGACCTGGAGGGGATGATCGCCGCCAAGGGCATCCTCACCAGTCGGGGCGGCAAGACCTCGCACGCCGCCGTCGTGGCCCGGGGCATGGGCAAGACCTGCGTGTGCGGGGCCGAGGAACTCGACGTGGACACCAAGAACCGGCGCATGACCGCGCCCGGCGGCGAGGTGGTCGAGGAGGGCGACGTCATCTCCATCGACGGCACCAGCGGCCGCGTGTACCTGGGCGAGGTGCCCGTGGTCGACTCCCCGGTGGTCCGCTACTTCGAAGGCGAGATCGACCCCGCCTCGGACCAGGCCGACGACCTCGTCCGCTCCGTGCACCGCCTCATGCACTACGTCGACGCCGCCCGCCGTCTGTACGTGCGCGCCAACGCCGACACCCCCGAGGACGCCGCCCGCGCCCGCCGGATGGGCGCCCAGGGCATCGGCCTGTGCCGCACCGAGCACATGTTCCTCGGCGACCGCCGCCAGCTCGTGGAGCGCCTGATCCTCGCCGACACCCCCGACGAGCAGCAGGGGGCGCTGGACGCCCTGCTCCCGCTCCAGCGCGAGGACTTCGGAGGCATCCTGGAGGCCATGGACGGCCTGCCCGTCACGGTCCGCCTCCTCGACCCGCCGCTCCACGAGTTCCTGCCCGACATCACCGAGCTGTCGGTGCGCGTGGCGGTGGCCGAGGCCCGGGGAGAGAGCCACGAGAACGACCTGCGCGTCCTCCAGGCCGTGCACAGGCTCCACGAACAGAACCCGATGCTGGGTCTGCGCGGGGTGCGCCTGGGCCTGGTCGTGCCGGGGCTGTTCACCATGCAGGTGCGGGCCATCGCGCAGGCGGCCGTGGACCGGACGAGGGCGGGCGGACGCCCCCGGCCCGAGATCATGATCCCGCTGGTGGGCACGGTGCAGGAGCTGGAGATCATCCGGGACGAGGCGCAGCGGGTCCTGCGCGAGGTGGGGGAGGAGAACGGCGTGGAGCTGGACTTCCCGGTCGGCACGATGATCGAGTTGCCGCGCGCGGCCCTCACCGCCGGTCAGATCGCCGAGAACGCCGAGTTCTTCTCCTTCGGCACCAACGACCTCACCCAGACCGTGTGGGGCTTCTCCCGCGACGACGTGGAGGCGTCCTTCTTCTCCGCCTACCTGGAGAAGGGCGTGTTCGGGGTGTCGCCGTTCGAGTCCCTGGACGTGGACGGCGTGGGGCGTCTGATCCGTATCGCCGCCGAGGAGGGACGCGCGGCCCGGCCGGGCATCAAGCTCGGCGTGTGCGGGGAGCACGGCGGCGACCCGGCCTCGGTGCACTTCTTCCACCGGGCGGGGCTGGACTACGTCTCCTGTTCGCCGTTCCGGGTCCCGGTGGCACGGCTGGAGGCCGGGCGGGCCGCGGGCCGCTCCGCGTAGCGAGCACGTGACGGACCGAACACCCGTGGCGGGGACCCGGAGGAAGGGTCCGCGCCACGGGCGTTGCGCGGGGTGCTGGGCACTAGAATCGGGCATCGCGGCCGAGGTCGGCGGAACAGTCGACCGTGACCTTTTCGTGATATATTTCCGGCGTCGGTGCGCGCCCGCGCGCGTCGCCCCGAGCCCCCTCCCCGCGAACGGAGCTCCGGGCGCCACCGCCGTCCGCCCCGGCTCCCCCACACCCGGCGTCCCCGCCCCATGCGGGGTCGCGAACCAGCGCAGGGCACGGGGCGTCCCAGTGGTGGTACCGCGTCCTGAACCAACCAAGCGGAGGTGAGCCGGTGCGAACGGCGAGCGACGGTCGCGGCGACGAGCCGTGGAACGAACCGGCCCCGGCCTCCGCCGACCACGAGGCCACCCAGGTCTTCTCGCGCGACGCGCTGTCGGGCACCTCACCGGAGACCGACAGCACCCGGGCCTTCACCCGGCCCCCGGCGACCGCTGACACGGGTCCGCGCGCCGGGACCGCCGAGGACACCAGGGAGTTCGCCCGCCACGACCCCTCCGGGCCAGCCTCCGAGGGCACCGCCTTCACCCGCAGGTTCGTCCGCGACCGTCCCGGGAACCGTTCGGACCCGGGGATTCCCGTGTACCGGGACGAGGCCGGGGACCGTGGGCACGGAGAACGCCGCGACGACCACCACGAGCGCGACCGGGACGAACCGTACGGTGAGCGGTACGAACCCCTGGAGGAGCCCTACGAGGAACCGCGCCGCCGTCGCGGCCGCGGTGCCCCACCGCCCCGCCCTCCCCGCGTCCACACCCCCAAACGCCGCCGACCGCGTCGCCTCCGCCTGCGCTGGATCGTCACCCTGCTCCTCCTCGTCGCCCTGGCGATCCCGCCCGGCACCTGGGGCTGGGTCTGGTACACAGCACGACAGGACGACCGCACGGCCTCCGACGCCATCGTGGTGCTCGGCGCCAGCCAGTACAACGGCGTGCCCTCTCCCGTCTTCGAGGCGCGACTGCGCCAGGCCCAGGTCCTCTACCTGGAGGGCGTCGCCCCGCACATCGTCACGGTCGGCGGCAAACAGCCCGACGACGCCTACACCGAGGCGGAGGCGGGCCGGAACTGGCTCATCGCGGTGGGCGTCCCCGCCGACCACGTCACCGCGGTCGAGCAGGGCAGCGACACCCTCCAGAGCTTCCAGGCCATGGAGGGGGTCTTCGAGGACAACGGCTGGGAGACCGCCATCCTCGTCTCCGACCCCTGGCACAGCCTGCGATCCAAGGTGATGGCCGCCGACCACGGCATCGAGGCCGGTACCTCGCCCTCGCGCTCCGGCCCCGCCGTCATCGAGCGCCGGACCCAACTGTGGTACATCACGAGGGAAACCGCGTCGCTCTGGTACTACTGGATCTTCAACGACAGCAGCGACATCCGAGTCAACGCGGCCTGACCAGGTGCAATGGCACGTTTCGTCGTTGCCGGGAAGTAGGCTCGTGGCCATGACGACCATGTCCGGAGAGTCCGTGGCCCCGGAGAGCGGCACCCACGGGTACACCGCGCGCGACACCGAACGCCACTCCCAGGAGTCGCGCAAGAGCAGGCGGCGCGGCCCCTTCGAGCGCGACCGCGCCCGGGTCCTGCACAGTTCCGCGCTGCGCAGGCTCTCCGCCAAGACCCAGGTCGTCCAACCCGGGGTGAGCGACTTCCCCCGCACCCGGCTCACCCACTCCCTGGAGTGCGCCCAGATCGGCCGGGAACTCGGCCAGGCCCTCGGCTGCGACCCCGACCTCGTCGAGGCCGCCTGCCTCTCGCACGACCTCGGCCACCCGCCCTTCGGGCACAACGGCGAACGCGCCCTCGACGAGGCCGCCGCCGCGTGCGGCGGGTTCGAGGGCAACGCCCAGAGCCTGCGCCTGCTCATCCGCCTGGAGGGCAAGGTCATCGACCCCGACGGCCGCAGCGCCGGGCTCAACCTCACCCGCGCCACCCTGGACGCCACCGTCAAGTACCCCTGGCACCGGGGGGAGGGCGGCGACACCCACAAGTTCAACTGCTATCCCGACGACGCGGAGGCCTTCGCCTGGCTGCGCGAGGGCGCCCCCGCCGGTCGCACCTGCTTCGAGGCACAGGTCATGGACTGGGCCGACGACGTCGCCTACTCCGTGCACGACGTCGAGGACGCCCTGCACGCCGGACTGGTCAGCATGGGCGCCCTGCGCGACCCCGGCCAGCGCGCCGAGGTCTGCCGGATCGCCGCCGCCTCCTACTGCGACGCCGAACCGGCCGAACTCGACGAGGTCATGCGCGACCTGCTCGCCGAACCCGTGTGGCCCGCCGAGTTCACCGGAGACCTCGCCTCGCTGGCCGCCCTCAAGAACCTCACCAGCGAACTCATCGGCCGGTTCTGCCGGGCCGCCGAGGGCGCCACCCGGCGGGCCCACGGCCCGGGCCGCCTCACCCGCTACCGCGCCGACCTCGTCCTGCCCCGCCGCGCCCTCCTGGAGTGCGCCCTGCTCAAGGCGGTGGCCGCGCACTTCGTGATGTCCCGGGAGGAGGCCCGCGTGTACCAGGCCGAGGAACGCCGCACCATCACCGAACTCGTCTCCGCGCTCTGGCACGGCTCACCCGGCGCCCTGGACCCCCAGTTCCGCGCCGCCCACGAGAACGCCGCCGACGACGCCGCGGCCCTGCGCGTGGTCGTGGACCAGGTCGCCTCGCTCACCGACACCTCCGCCACGGCCCTGCACGCCCGGCTCGTCGGCTGACCCGCTCCCACCAGGGGCGCCCGCAACCTCCGACCCCACCGGTCTTGACGCCCGCCACACGAGCGCACACACTGCTCAGTGCGCCCGACCGTCGCGTCAGCGCGGCCGCACGCGCAGGATGGCACCGGCACGAGCGAGGGACCAGCGCATGCCCCCACGGCGCGGACACGGCCCCGTCATGAACGACGTCGCCCGGCTGGCGGGCGTGTCCCACCAGACCGTGTCCCGCGTCCTCAACGCCCATCCCGGGGTCCTCCCCGAGACCGCGGCCCGGGTCCGCGCGGCCATCGCCGAACTCGGCTACCGGCGCAACTCCTCCGCACGCGCCCTGGCCACCCACCGCTCCGGGCTGGTCGGCGTCCTCACCACCCGCCCCGGCCACCCGGACACCGCCCGCCTCCTCATGGGGGCCGAACGGGCCCTGCGCGCCACCGGCCACACCCTGCTCTACACCGGGACGGCTCCCGCCGACCTGCCCGCCGCCGCCGAGCGCCTCCTCGGCCTCGCACCCGAAGGGTGTCTGGCCCTGGTCCCCGGGCAGGAGGACGTGCTGGCCGCCCTCCACCACCGGCCGCCGACCGTCGTGGTCCACGACGACCCCCGGGCCCCGGCCCACCGCCTGCCGTCGGTCGGTGCCGACCACAGCGGAGGCGCCCGCGACCTCACCCGTCACCTGCTCGGACTCGGACACCGCACCGTGCACCACGTCGCTGACGGCTCCCTCGGACACGCCGCCCGAACCCGCGGCTGGCGCCGCGCCCTCGAAGAGGCCGGAGCGCCCGTCCCCCGACCCGAACACCCCGACCGGACCGGAGCCGGCGCCGGACGTGCCGCCGGGCTCGCGCTCGCCGCGCGCCGTGCCGGAGGCGAGGCGGTCACCGCCGTCCTGGCCGCCGACGACCGCCTCGCCCTCGGCCTGCTGCGCGCCCTCGAAGAGAGCGGACTGCGCGTTCCCGGCCAGGTCAGCGTCGCCGGGTTCGGCGACCTCCCCGACGCCGCCCACCTCACCCCCGCCCTCACCACGGCCGACGGAGACCCCGCGCGGGTGGGCGAGGCCGCCGCGGGCCTGCTCCTGCGCCTGCTCGACGGCGACGTGCCCGACACCGGCGGGCCCCTACTCGTCCCGGCCCGCGCGCGTCCGCGCCGCAGCACCGGGCCGCCGCCCCGCGTCGACGGCCCCGACGGACCGGCGCGGGCTCACTGGTAGCCGCGGGGAACGCTCGATCCCCTCCAGAAGGGACTCCGGGGCCTCGTCAGCGGGGGAGTGCACCACGTCGTCGACCTGGACGCGCACGGGCAGAACGTGCTCCTCGACCAGGGAGCGGAAGTGGTCGGTGTCGTCGGTGCGGTAGCCGTCCAGCTCTCGCACGTGCTCCGAGGCGGCCGTCGAACCGGGGGAGACGAAGTCCACCCCTTCGACGTCCTCCGCCAGCAGCCGGGACCCGCGCGGCCGCATCCGCACGTCGTAGACGACGCCCGGATGACCGCGGGATGGCGCTACGGGGAACCCGCGCCGGTGCGCGGTGGTCGGAACGTCCCGGGGGAGAACTACCCTGAACACCGTGGCAGGCCGGATCAAAGACGAAGACATCGCCCTCGTGCGCGAGCGCACGCCCATCGCTGACGTGATCGGCGAGTACCTCCAGCTGCGCAACGCTGGCGGCGGCTCGCTCAAGGGGCTCTGCCCCTTCCACGACGAGAAGTCCCCCTCCTTCAACGTCACCCCCGCGAAGAACCTCTTCTACTGTTTCGGCTGCGGGGAGGGCGGGGACGTCATCTCCTTCGTGCAGAGGATCGACAGCCTCAGCTTCGCGGAGGCGGTCGAGTCCCTGGCGCGGCAGACCGGGATCGTCCTGCGGTACGAGGAGGGCGGGCGCAGCACCCCGCGCCGTGACGAGGGCAAGCGCCAGCGCCTGCTCGACGCGCACCGGGAGGCCGCCCGGTTCTACTCCGACCAGCTCCTGACGCCCGGGGCGATCGAGGCGCGCCGGTTCCTGGGCGAGCGCGGCTTCAACCGGACGCACGCCGAGCAGTTCGGGCTCGGGTTCGCCCCCGGCGGCTGGCAGCACCTCACCGACCACCTGCGTCAGAAGGGGTTCACCGACGCCGAGATCATCGAGGGCGGCCTGGCCAGCCAGGGGCGCCGCGGAGCCTACGACCGGTTCCGCAACCGCCTGCTCTGGCCGGTGCGCGAGGTCACCGGTGAGGTCGTCGGGTTCGGGGCGCGCAAGCTCGACCCCGAGGAGGACGGCCCCAAGTACCTCAACTCCCCGGAGAGCCCCATCTTCCACAAGGGGCGGCTGCTCTACGGGCTGGACCTGGCCAAACGGGAGATCTCCCGGCAGGGCAAGGCGGTCATCGTCGAGGGCTACACCGACGTCATGGCCTGCCACGAGGCCGGGGTGACCACGGCGGTCGCCACCTGCGGCACCTCCTTCGGCGAGGACCACCTCAAGATCCTGCGCCGGATGCTGCACGGTCGCCCCAACCACGAGACCCGGGTGGTGTTCACCTTCGACGGAGACAAGGCCGGACAGAAGGCGGCCGTGCGGGCCTTCGCCGAGGAGCACGGGTTCTCCTCGGAGACCTTCGTGGCCGTCCAACCGGACGGTCTCGACCCCTGCGACCTGCGCCTCCAGAACGGCCCCCAGGCCGTGGTCGACCTGGTCGACGACGCCACGCCGCTGTACGAGTTCATGGTCCGCAAGACCTTCGAGAACTACGACCTGTCCACGGTGGAGGGCCGCATCGCCGCCCTGGACGCCGCGGCCCCCGTGGTGGCCAGCATCCGCAACGCGGGCACCCGGGAGGCCTACGCCAAGAACCTGGACCGCTGGCTCGGGTTCCTCGACGAGGCCTTCGTGGTGCGCCGCGTCCGCCAGCACATGCGCCAGGGCGGTGCGCGCCTCGCCCCGAAGGCGCCGGTGCCCACCCCCGACGCCCAGAGCGCCCCCTACGACCTGCGCGACCCCTCCGTGCAGCGCGAACGGGAGGCCCTGAAGATCGCGGTCAAGCACCCGAACCTGGCCCAAGGCTTCGACACCCTCACCGAGGACGACTTCACCGTCCCCCAGCACCGGGCGGTGCTCCAGCTGATCCGACAGCAGGGCGGGGTCGGTGCCGTGGGAGACCCCGAGACGTGGGCGCTGACACTGCGCGACGCCGCCCCCAATGACGCACAACGCGATTTCGTCACGCGCCTCGGTGTAGAGGAGATCAAGTTCTATGGAGAACTCGACGCGCATTTCGCGCAACAAATTCTGAGCACAATCAGAACTCATTCCATCAACCGTCGCGAGTCAAACCTCAAATCCGAGCTGCACCGGATCGACCAGGTCGCGCAACCCGAGGAATACAATCGGGTCTTCGTTGAGCTCATGCAGCTCGGCCAGCAAAAACGCGCCCTCCAGTAGTGGGTTCCCGGCGGCGTGTAGCACCGGGGTGACAATAGTAGATCTCCCTGATCCGGTAGGTGTCCGGGCACAATGAAGTGGTGCCTCCCACAGTTGTGACCAACGAAATACCACCCGTCCGACAGGTGGTCCCGCTCCTTCCCGGTTCGGGCCGGGGAACGGTGAGCCGTGGGGAGGTCGCGGCGGCGCTGGAAAGCCTGGAGGCGCCACCCGACTCCCTGGACGGGACCATCGCCGACCTCGTCCGCGCCGGGATCGACGTGGCCGACCCCGAGGAGGCGGCGGTCACCGACCCGGGCCGCCGCTCCGGGTCGGACCTGGTCCGTCTGTACCTGCGCGAGATCGGCCGAGTCCCGCTGCTGACCGCGCGGGAGGAGGTCGACCTCGCCAAGGCCGTCGAGGCGGGCCTGTACGCCCAGCGCCTCGCACCCGACCAGGTCCGTTCGGCGGACGAGCTCGCCGCCCTGGTGGAGGAGGGCGGACGGGCCAAACGTCGGCTGATCGAGGCCAACCTTCGCCTGGTCGTGTCCATCGCCAAGCGCTACATGGGGCGCGGCCTGCTCTTCCTGGACCTCATCCAGGAGGGCAACCTCGGCCTCATCCGCGCCGTGGAGAAGTTCGACCACACCAAGGGCTTCAAGTTCTCCACCTACGCCACCTGGTGGATTCGCCAGGCCATCACCAGGGCCATCGCCGACCAGGCCCGCACCATCCGTATCCCGGTGCACATGGTCGAGACCATCAACAGGCTCGTGCGGGTGCAGCACCAGCTGCACCAGAAGCTGGGGCGCGAGCCCAGCGTCGCCGAGATCTCCTCCGCCGCCGGGTGCGGCGGCGAGCGGGTCCTGGAGATCCGGCGCATCGCCCGCGAACCCGTGTCCCTCCAGGCGCCCATCGGTGAGGAGGAGTCCGACTTCGGGGACTTCATCGAGGACTCCGACGCCGTCGCGCCGGTCGAGGCGGCCGCCTTCACGCTTCTCCAGGAGCAGCTGCGGATACTGCTGGGCGGCCTCTCCGAGCGGGAGAGGCGTATCATCCGGCTGCGCTTCGGCCTGGCCGACGGACGCCCGCGCACCCTGGAGGAGGTGGGCCGAGAGTTCGGCGTCACCCGCGAACGCATCCGCCAGATCGAGGCCAAGACCCTCGCCAAGCTCCGCCAGCCCGCGCGGGCGGGCACCCTGAAGGACTTCCTGCGCGACGGCTGAGCCCCTCAACGTGTCGGGCCCGCCCCGGGTTCCCCCGCGCGGGGGAACGGCCTGAACTGGCCGACATGGGACGAACACCCCGCGCGTGCCCGACCGTACGCCTACGGTCGAGGGGTGAACGCCACGTCGCCCCCTCCCGAGTCCGGCACGCCCCTCACACGGCGCCCGCTCCTGGCAGCGGGGTCCGCCGCCGCCGCGGTCGCGCTCCTCGCGGGCGCCGTCGTGATCGCGAACCAACGCGAACCCGAGCGCATCGGGTACTTCGCCGAGTGGAACGTGGCCAACCGTGGCTACACGGTCGGCGCGCTGCGCGACAGCGGGGCGCCCGCGGACCTGACCCGCCTCATGTGGGCGTTCGGCAGCATCGACACCGACGGCCTCTGCCACATCCCCGAGGGCCGCCACGACCAGCCCTGGGAGCTCTACCAGCGACGCTACTCGGCCGACGAGAGCGTGAGCGGTACGGCCGACGAGTACGGGCAGCGGCTCGCGGGCGGCCTCAACCAGCTGCGCCAGCTCCGCGACGAGTACCCCGACCTGGGCGCCAGTCTCTCCCTGGGCGGCTGGAACTGGTCGGTGAACTTCTCCACCGCCGCGCGGACCGAGGAGTCCCGGCAGGCCTTCGTCTCCTCCTGCCTGGACCTGTGGCTGCGCGGCGACCTGCCGGTGCTCGGAGACGAGCCCCAGGGCGGGGACGGTGCGGGCGCGGGCGTCTTCGACGGCATCGACCTGGACTGGGAGTGGCCGGCCGGGCAGGGCAACACCGACAACGTGGAGCACGCCGACGACCCCGCCAACTTCACCCTGCTCGCCGCCGAGTTCCGGCGCCAGATGGACGCCCTCGCCGAGGAGACCGGGCGGGACTACGTGCTGTCGGTGTCCCTCCCCGGCGGCGCCTCCCACGCCGACGCGTACGAACCCGAGTTGTTCGACCACGTCGACCTCGCCACGGTGCAGGGCTACGACTTCTCCGGCCCCTGGAGCACCGACACCGCCCACCACTCCAACCTGTACGTGCCCGACTTCGACCCGGACGCCAACAGCGTCGACCAGGCGGTCCGCCGCTACCTGGATCTGGGGGCCGACCCGGGACAGCTGGTGATGGGGGTTCCCGCCTTCGGGAGGGGCTGGCAGGGCGTGCCCGCCCAGGACCAGGGCCGGGGCCAGCGGGCCGAGGCGGCCGCCGACGACGACTACGACGGCCCCACCCGCGCCTTCGACCAGCTGGAGGAGACCGAGGGGCGCCGTTTCCTCGACGAGGAGGCGGGCGCCTACTGGGTCTACGACGGCGACGAGTGGTGGACCTACGACAACCCCGAGGTGATCGCGCTCAAGGGCGAGTACGTCCGTGAGAACGACCTGGCCGGGATGATGGTGTGGAACCTCGACATGGACCCCGACGGCGTCCTGGTCCGCGCCATGCGCGAGTCCCTGGACTGAGCCGGCCGCCCCCGAGCGCCGCGCGCCGCGGTTGCCACCCCGTACCGGCCGCGCCACGCTGTGTGCATGGCCGATCCGCACAGCACCGCTCCACGCCCGGACCTCCCCGCGCTCCGCCGCGACCTGGAGGAGAACGTCAGGGGAACCGTCGCCCTGGACGCGGGCACCCTCGCCCTGTACACCTCCGACGCCTCCAACTACCGCCGCGTCCCGCTCGCCGTGGTCATCCCCGAGACCGTCGACGACTGCGTCGCCGCCGTCCGCGCGTGCGCGGCGCACGGGGTGCCGATCGTGCCGCGCGGCGGCGGCACCTCCATCGCCGGGAACGCCATCGGCACCGGGGTGGTCATCGACACCTCACGGCACCTGCGCGCGATCCTCGACATCGATCCCGAGGCCCGCACCGCCACGGTCCAGCCGGGGGTGATCCTGGACGACCTGCGGTCCGCCACCGCGGCGCACGGGCTCACCTTCGCACCCGACCCCTCCACCCACAGCCGCTGCACCATCGGCGGCATGATCGGCAACAACGCCTGCGGCTCCCACTCGGTGGCCTGGGGCACCACCGCCGACAACGTGGTCTCCCTCGACCTGCTGCTCTCCGACGGCACCCGGATCACCGTCGGCTCCGAGCACACCGCGCAGGAGTTCGAGGAACTGGCCGCCCGCCCCGGCCGTGAGGGTGAGATCCACGCGGCACTGGCCCGCCTGGTCGAGACGCACCGCGCCCAGATGCGCACCTCCATGCCCGAGTTCCGGCGCCGCGTCTCCGGCTACGCCATCGACCGCCTGCTCCCCGAGAAGGGGCGCGACGTCGCCGCCTCACTGGTGGGTACCGAGGGCACCTGCGCGATGGTCGTGGGCGCCACCGTGCGGCTGGTGGAGACACCCCCCGCCCGCGCCCTGGCGGTGCTCGGCTTCGACGACGCCCCGTCGGCAGCCGACGCCGTGCCCGGACTGCTGGAGCACGCGCCCCTGACCGTCGAGGGCATCAACGACCGCATCGTGGCCGCCCTGGACCGTCACGGGTCGACATCACGGGTGCCGCTGCCGCTCGGCCACGCCTGGCTGCTGGTGGAGGTCGCGGGGGACACCCCGGAGGAGGCGGCCGCCGCCGCGCGGACGATGGTCGACTCCCTCGGCGGGGCCACCCGCCCCCGTGACTCCGCTGTGGTCGCCGACCCCGCCCACCAGAAGGCGCTCTGGCGCATCCGGGAGGAGGGCGCGGGGCTCACCTCCCGCACGCCCACCGGAGCCGAGGCGTGGTCGGGCTGGGAGGACGCGGCCGTGCCGCCGGAGAACCTCGGCGACTACCTGCGCGACTTCGAGGCCCTCATGGCGCGGCACGACCGCTACGGCGTCGTCTACGGGCACTTCGGCGACGGTTGCCTGCACGTGCGCATCGACTTCGAGCTGACCCACGAACGGGGCCGGCGCGAGTACCGGGCCTTCATGGAGGAGGCGGCGGGCATCGTGGTGCGCCACGGCGGCTCGCTCTCCGGCGAGCACGGTGACGGGCAGGCGCGCTCGGAACTCCTGTCCCGCATGTACCCGGAGGGCCTCGTGCGCGCCTTCGGCGAGTTCAAGCGGGTGTGGGACCCCGACGGCCTCATGAACCCGGGCATCATCGTCGACCCGCTTCCCCTGGACGCCGACGTGCGGGTGGCCACCGACGTGCGCCCCGCGCTGCCGCTGCTGTCACAGACCACCCTGGCCTACGGGGAGGACGACGGCGACTTCGCGAAGGCGCTGCGCCGCTGCTCGGGCGTGGGCAAGTGCCGTCGGCAGAGCGGGCCGGGGGTGATGTGCCCGAGCTACCAGGTCACCCAGGAGGAGAGGCACTCCACGCGCGGGCGGGCCCACCTGTTGTTCGAGATGGCCAACGGCGAGGTGATCACCGACGGGTGGCGCTCGGAGGAGGTCCGGGAGTCCCTGGACCTGTGCCTGTCCTGCAAGGGGTGCCTGAGCGACTGCCCGGTCAACGTGGACATGGCCTCCTACAAGGCCGAGTTCCTCCACCAGCACTACAGGGGCAGGGTGCGCCCCGCGGCCCACTACTCCATGGGCTGGCTGCCGGTCCTGGCCCGCCTGGCGTCCCTGGCGCCCGAGGAGGCCAACCGGGTGGTCCGTCTCCCCGGGGTGTCGACGCTGGCCAAGCGGTGGGCGGGGGTGGCCGCGGAGCGGGAGGTGCCCGCCTTCGCCCGCACCACGTTCACCCGGGCCTACCGGCGCCGTCTGCTGCGCGGCGGCGGCCGCGCGGGCGGGCCCAAGGTGGTGCTGTGGCCGGACACCTTCGGCAACCTGTTCCACCCGAACGTCCTGGTGTCGGCCGTGCGCGTGCTGGAGGACGCCGGGTTCTCCGTGGTGCTGCCCCGGGGACAGGTCTGCTGCGGGCTCACGTGGGTCTCCACCGGCCAGCTGGACGTGGCCCGCGCGGTGATGCGCCGGGCGGTGGCGGCGCTGGCGCCGCTGGTGTCGCAGGGACTGCCGGTGGTGGGCCTGGAACCCAGCTGCACGGCCGCCCTCAAACACGACCTCGTGGAACTGCTGCCGGGGGAGGAGAGCGCCCGGGTCGCCGCGGCGGTGCACACCTTCGCCGGGTTCCTCCACGAGCACGCCCCGGAGTGGGAGCCGCCGCGCGTGGACGCCTCGGCCCTGGCGCAGGTGCACTGCCACCAGCACGCCGTGTCCGGCTTCGACGCCGACCGGGCGCTGATCGCGCGCGCCGGGATCGACGGCGAGGTGCTGGACTCGGGCTGCTGCGGGCTGGCGGGGGACTTCGGCTTCACGGAGGGGCACTACGAGGTGTCCACCGCCATCGGCGAACGCGAGCTCCTCCCGCGGGTCCGCGCGAGCGGCCCCGACACCCTGGTGCTCGCCGACGGCTACAGCTGCCGTACCCAGATCGAGCAGGGGACGGGCCGCCGGGCACTGCACCTGGCCGAGGCGCTGGCCCTTGGCCTGGACCGAAGGGCCGGCGCCCGGGACGTCTGACGGTCAGGCCGGGGCCGCGCTCACACACCCATCTGCTCGTGGAGGAGGGCCAGGGCCCTGGAGACGGCGTCGGACAGGCGCGGGTCCTCGGGGTCCAGGTCCTCGCCCAGGTGCACCCGCCAGTCGATCTCGCTGCCCAGAGGCGCCCTGCGGGCCACCAGCCGGAAGCCGGAGGAGGACTCGGGGGAGGGGAAGGGGACGAACCGGTTCACCAGGATCGTGGAGGTGACCCGTTCGGCGACGGTCTCGGCGAAGCGCCGGTAGTCCACCGGCTCACCGGTCAGCTCGGTGCGCAGCCGCACGGTGTGCTCGCCCACGCCCTCCTCCACGAAGGTGAGCGTGTCGGGGCTCCACCGGGCCTGGTCGATGTCCTGCCAGGGCACGCTGCGGCCGTCGGGCAGGTGGAGGGCGCGGGTGGTGGCCACCAGCACGGCGTCCGTGCGGGTGCCACCGGAGCAGGGGGCGCCCCCGGCCGGGGCGGCGACGCGTGCCTGGGAGAGCACGCGCTCGCCGCGCTCCAGCCGGGAGCGCAGCCCCTCGGGAACGTTCTGGCCGAACAGGGCCATCGTCAGACGTCTCCGTCCGCGGAGCCGCTGCCGTTGCGGCCCGGGTCGGGGCGGGTCCCGTTGGACAGGCTGGTCTCCCACTCGACGAGGGCGATCTCCTCGTCGGTGGGGCGCGCCAGGAAGTCGCGCACGGAGGTGATGGGCATCTTCTCGACGGCCTTGTCGTAGACGGCGCGGCCCGCTCTGCTGGTCTGCGCTCCGACGACCCCGGCCACCTCCTGGACCAGGGGGCTGTCGGCCACCTTGCGGGCGGTGCGGGCGAGCTGCTCGTAGCGTGCCCTGCCCGCCTTGGCGCCCAGCACGTATCCGATGGCGAGTCCGGCGACGAAGGTGATCCGGTAGCGCATGGCTTCCTCTTTACGGCCTTGGTGACGGTCGGCGTGGTCCGTGCCCCGACGTTACCCGGTCGTGCTCCGGGCTACACGGGCCGACACCGGTCACGAGCACTCCCGGAGCGCGCTAGTCTATTCATGTCGACGAGGCCGCAGGGCCTCGGCAAGGCGCGATCCCGCGTAGCTCAATCGGCAGAGCAGCCGGCTGTTAACCGGCAGGTTACTGGTTCGAGTCCAGTCGCGGGAGCGGTGCGAACAGGCCCGTCGGAGAGATCCGGTGGGCCTTTCCGCGTGTACCCGCGGTGCCGTCGTGGCGGGTCGCGGAAGCCGGGACGGGCGTGCCCTTCGAGGCGCCGGGACCGGGTGGCCCGGGCGCGGAAAAACGTCACGAGCACCCTTGCGAACACGCTAGGATTGGTGCTGTCGCCGGGGCCGCAGGGTCTCGGTTAGGCGCGATCCCGCGTAGCTCAATCGGCAGAGCAGCCGGCTGTTAACCGGCAGGTTACTGGTTCGAGTCCAGTCGCGGGAGCGGTGCGAACAGGCCCGTCGGAGAGATCCGGCGGGCCTTTTTCGTGTGGGCGGGGGCGACCCCCGCCCGCTGCCGGGCCCCGAGGGGCTCCAACGCGGGGCGAGGGTGGACGGGGCTCAGAGACGTCCCATGCCGCCGATGATCAGCTGCCGGTTGCGGTGCGGCATCTGGTAGCTCCCCGGGATGGGGGGAGCGACCGGAAGGGTCCGCCACTTCTGGGTCTGGAGCAGGCCCGGGGGCACGGACTCCCAGCCGTCGAAGAGCGAGGCGATCTCCTGTTCGGACCGCCAGTAGCCGTGGCCGAGCCGGTGGGTGAAGAGTTCCTGGAGCTGGTCGGCCCGGCGCGCGTCCTTGGGGTGGCGGGCGGCGTCGGGGCGGCAGTAGTGGCTCAGGACCAGATGACTCCCGGGCGCCACGGCCGCCCGCAGTTCCGCGATGCCGCGCACGGCCGCGTCGAGGTCCTGTAGGTGCGAGACGACGCCGGTGAGCAGGAGCCCCACCGGCTGGTCCAGGTCGAGGAGGCCGACCTCCGGGTCGCGCAGGAGGCCGGCGGCGTCCTCCAGGCCCCCGCGCACCGCGGTGGTGGTGCGCCCGTCCCGGGTGAGCGCCAGGTGGTGGGTCAGCACCACCGGGTCGTGGCTGGCGTAGACGACCCGGGCGTCGCGGAAGCTCTCGTGGGCGATCTCGTGCGGATCACCCGGCGCCGGCATCCCCGCGTCCACGTGCAGGAACTGGCGGATGCCCAGGTCGGCGGAGAGGTGGCGCACCGCCCGTTGGAGGAAGGCGCGCTCTCCCAGGACGATGTCGACGAACCCGGCCGCGGTCCTCTCGGCCTCGGCCGCGAGGTCCCGGTCCACCTGGAAGTGGTCCTTGCCCCTGAGGTGGAAGGAGCGGATGCGGTTGATGTTGGCCCTGGCCAGGTTGACGGGCGGCGGGGGTTTGGCCCGGACGTGGTTGTCCCCCGCCTGCCTCAGGAAGTCGGGGGAGGTGAAACGAGACATCGCCGTCCTCTTGTCTGAGGTGGGGAAGTGCGGTCGACTCCCAGGAAACTGGGATGACCCCTCGCGGGGTCGCGTCAAAGGATTGTATTCCGTACGGGCGCGGTTGTTAACAGAGTCCAGGATACAGGTGGCGGAAATCGTCACCCGGTCACTCACTTCGGGGTCGGTGCGCCACATGTTAAGACGAGCGCGGGCGGACTCGAACTTATACACCGAATGTCCATTTTGTGAGGAACGGGTCCCCGGGGGTGGCCGCCCGGCCCCCGGGTCGCGGGAGAAGCGGCGCACCGCGCGCCTTCCGGCTGTCACCGGGGGCTCCGCGCCTCCGGGCCCGGCCGCGGCCCCGAGAACCACCCCCGAAGGGCCCGGGCCGTCGGTCCCGAACGGTTCGGGCCGAAAATCGGACATGATCACTGGGGGAAAGGCAGTGCGCAATTATCCAAACGCACCCGCTGCCTGCGGAAATCCACCGAAGCGCCGTTACGTCATTCCTCGTACGCCCGAGTGGAAGGCTTCGGAAAGGGAAGCTTTCCGGGAAGAGGCGCCACACCTGCGGAACCCCGGCTCCGGGCCGCCGTTAACCTGGTCCCATGGACCGTCCCCACACCATCCTGAGCTGCGCGATGTCGATCGACGGACGTATCGACGACACCGGCCCCGACCGCCTGCGCCTGTCCAACGACGCCGACTTCGCCGAGATCGACGAACTGCGCGCCGGGTGTGACGCGATCCTGGTCGGCGCGGGCACCCTGCGCGCCGACGACCCCCGGCTCCTCGTGCGCTCGCCCGTCCTACGGGAGCGCCGTCGCGCCCAGGGACGCACCGAGAACCTGCTCAAGGCGGTCGTCACCCGCAGCGGGGAGATCGACCCAGCGGCGCGCCTGTTCTCCACCGGGGACGCGGGAGCCGTCGTCTACACCGGCGGTCCGGGAGTGGACACCGCGACCCGGAGGCTGGCAGGGCGCCCCTCCACCGACCCGCCCGCGGAGGTCGTGGACGCGGGGGACCCGCCCACGGCCGAGGCGATCCTGGCCGACCTCGCGGACAGGGGTGTGCGCCGTCTGCTGGTGGAGGGCGGGGGCCACATCCACACCCTGTTCCTCGCCTCCGGCCTGGTCGACGAGCTCCGCCTGGCCGTCGCGCCCTTCCTCGTGGGGCAGGAGGGCGCGCCGCGCTTCGTCCTGCCGGGCGCCTTCCCGAACACACCCGAGGCGCCCATGCGCCTGGTGGAGGCCCGCGCCCTCGGGCAGATCGCCGTCCTGCGCTACGCGCTGGGGGAGCGGTGACCGCCCCCCACACGCCCACCGGGGGCCCCGCACCCGGGCCCGGGGAGGCCGACGCGTACTGGCTGACGGAGACGGTGCGGCTCTCGCGCTCCTGCCCGCCCTCCGCCACGGCCTACTCGGTGGGGGCGGTCGTGGTCTCACGGGACGGCGAGGTCCTGGGCGCGGGCTACTCGCGCCGCGACGACCCGCACGACCACGCTGAGGAGGTGGCGTTGCGCGGGATCGACCCCGGTGACCCCCGCCTGGCGGAGGCCACCCTCTACTCGTCCCTGGAGCCGTGCAGCTCACGGGCCTCGCGGCCGCGCTCGTGCACGGAGCTCGTCCTCGCCACACCCCTGCGCCGCGTCGTGCTGGCCTGGCGCGAACCGGAGCTGTTCGTGGACTGCGACGGGGCCGAGCGCCTGGCGGCCGCCGGGGTCGCCGTGGTCGAACGCCCCGACCTCGCCGAGGGCGTACGCGAGGTCAACGCGCACCTGCTCGGCTGAGGGGCCCGCACCGAAGACGGCTCCTACAGCCGGTTGACCTCCGTCACGTGCACCACGGCGCGGCCCTCGGCGTCCGACGCGGCCAGGTCCACCTCGGCGCTGATGCCCCAGTCGTGGTCGCCGGCCGGGTCGGCGAGGATCTGCCGCACCCGCCACATGTCGTCCTCCTCCTCGACGAGGAGCATCTTCGGGCCGCGCGCGTCCGGACCGGTGCCGATCTCGTCGTGCTCGGCGTAGTACGCCTCCACGGCCTCGGCCCACTCCTCGCCGCTCCACTCGTCGTCCTCGGACAGCTTGCCGAGGTCGCCGTAGCGCCGCCGGGAGGCCAGCTCCACACGGCGGAACATCTCGTTGCGGACCAGGACCCGGAAGGCACGGGCGTTCGCGGTGACCGGGCGTACCCGCTCCTCGGCCTCGGCGCCCTCGCCCTCGGACTCCTCCTCGGGGTTGGTGAGCTGCTCCCACTCGTCCAGCAGGCTGGAGTCCACCTGACGCACCAGCTCGCCCAGCCACTCGATGAGGTCGCGCAGCTCCTCGGTCTTGGAGTCGTCGGGCACCGTCTGGTTGAGCGCCTTGTAGGCGCTGGCCAGGTACCGCAGCACCAGACCCTCGGAGCGGGCCAGTTCGTAGTGGCCGACGTACTCCACGAAGTTCATCGCGCGCTCGTACATGTCGCGGGCCACCGTCTTGGGCCGCAGCGGGTGGTCGCCGACCCACGGGTGCCCGCGTCGGTACACCTCGTACGCGTGGTCGAGGAGTTCCTCCAGCGGCTTGGGGTAGTCGACCTCCTCCAGCCGCTCCATGCGCTCGTCGTACTCGATCCCGTCCATCTTCATCTGCTGGACGGCCTCGCCCCGGGCCTTGTTGAGCTGGGCGCCGAGGATCTGACGCGGGTCGTCCAGCGTGGACTCCACCACGGTGAGCACGTCGAGCGGGTAGGTCGGCGACTCGACGTCGAGCAGCTCCAGCGCCGCCAGCGCGAACGTGGACAGCGGCTGGTTCAGCGCGAAGTCCGCCTGGAGGTCGACGGTGAGCCGGGCGGTGCGGCCCTGGTCGTCCGGCTCGGGCAGGGTCTCCACGATCCCGCCGTCCAGCAGCGACCGGTAGATGGCGATCGCCTCCCGGATGTGCCGCCGCTGCGACTTGCGGTCGTCGTGGTTCTCCGTGAGCAGGTGCTTCATGGCGGCGAAGCAGTTGCCGGGCCGCGCGATGACACTCAGCAGCATCGCGTTGCTCACCCGGAACCGCGACGTCAGTGGCTCGGGGTCGGCGTCGATGAGCTTACGGAAGGTCGCCTCGTCCCAGGAGACGAACCCCTCGGGCGCCTTCTTGCGCACCACCTTGCGCCGCTTCTTGCTGTCGTCACCCGCCTTGGCCAGCGCCTTCTCGTTCTCGATGACGTGCTCGGGGGCCTGTGCGACCACGTTGCCGACCGTGTCGAACCCGGCCCGGCCCGCGCGCCCGGCGATCTGGTGGAACTCGCGGGCCCGGAGCCTGCGCACCCGCACACCGTCGTACTTGCTGAGCGCGGTGAACAGTACCGTGCGGATGGGCACGTTCACACCCACCCCGAGGGTGTCGGTACCGCAGATCACCTTGAGCAGCCCCGCCTGCGCCAGCCGCTCCACCAGACGGCGGTACTTGGGCAGCATCCCCGCGTGGTGGACACCGATGCCGTGCCGCACGTACCGGGAGAGGTTGCGGCCGAACTTGGTGGTGAAGCGGAAGTTGCCGATCTCGTCGGCGATCCGGGCCTTCTCCTCCTTGGTGCACATGTTGATGCTCGTCAACGACTGTGCGCGCTCGATCGCCTGCGCCTGGGTGAAGTGCACGATGTACACGGGCGCGTCCCCGTTGCCGAGGAGCTCCTCCAGGGTCTCGTGCAGCGGGGTGACCCGGTAGTCGTAGTACAGGGGGACCGGGCGCTCGGCGGAGGTGACCACGGCGGTCGACCGCCCGGTGCGCTTCTCCAGGTCCTCCTCGAACCTGCTGACGTCCCCCAGGGTGGCCGACATCAGCAGGAACTGCGCCTGCGGCATCTCCAGCAGGGGCACCTGCCAGGCCCAGCCCCGGTCGGGCTCGGCGTAGAAGTGGAACTCGTCCATGACGACGGTGTTGATGTCGGCGTCCCGGCCCTCGGCCAGGGCGATCTGGGCGAGCACCTCGGCGGTGCAGCACACGATGGGGGCGTCGGCGTTGACGCTGGCGTCGCCGGTCATCATGCCGACGTTCTCGGTGCCGAAGATCTTGCACAGGTCGAAGAACTTCTCCGACACCAGGGCCTTGATGGGCGCGGTGTAGAACGCGCACTCGTTCCGGGCCAGCGCGGCGAAGAGGGCGCCGGTGGCGACCATGCTCTTGCCCGAGCCGGTGGGGGTGTTCAGGATGACGTTCGACCCGGAGACGACCTCGATGAGGGCCTCCTCCTGGTGCGGGTAGAGGGTGAGGCCCCGCTCCTCGGCCCACAAAGCGAACGCCTCGAAGAGGGAGTCGGGTTCTGGTTCGGCCGGAAGCACATCGATGAGACTCACGGTCTCTATACTGCCCGGTCCCGGACCCCCTTCGGGACACGGCGGGGTGTTCGTCCCCTCACCGGGCCCCGGCGCGCGGACGGGCACGTCCCCGAAAGGGACGTGCCCGTGGGCACGTGGTGCGCCGACCCCTAGACGAGGCCGAGCTGCTTGACGGTGTCGCGCTCCTCGACGAGCTCCTGCACCGAAGCGTCGATCCGGCCGCGGGAGAACTCGTCGATCTCCAGGCCCTGCACGATCTCCCACTTGCCGCCCTTGGAGGTGACGGGGAAGGAGGAGATGAGGCCCTCGGGGACGCCGTACGAACCGTCGGACGGGATGGCCGCAGAGGTCCAGTCACCCTCGGGGGTGCCGTTCACCCAGTCGTACACGTGGTCCACGGCGGCGTTGGCGGCCGAGGCGGCCGAGGACGCGCCACGGGCCTCGATGATCGCGGCGCCGCGCTTGGCGACGGTCGGGATGAAGTCGTTCTCCAGCCAGGCCTGGTCGCCGACGGCCTTGGCGGCGTTGGCGCCGTCGACCTCGGCGTGGAACAGGTCCGGGTACTGGGTGGCGGAGTGGTTGCCCCAGATCGTGAGCTTCTTGATGTCGTTGATCGACACGTTCAGCTTCTTGGCGAGCTGGGTCAGCGCGCGGTTGTGGTCCAGGCGCGTCATCGCGGTGAAGCGCTCGGCCGGGACGTCCGGGGCGTGGCTCTGCGCGATGAGGGCGTTGGTGTTGGCCGGGTTGCCGACCACCAGGACGCGGATGTCGTCGGCGGCGCCGGCGTTGATGGCCTCGCCCTGGGGCTTGAAGATGCCGCCGTTGGCCTGGAGCAGGTCACCGCGCTCCATGCCCTTGCCGCGCGGCCGGGCGCCGACCAGCAGGCCGACGTTGGCACCCTCGAACGCCTGGGTGGCGTCGTCGAAGATGTCGATGCCCTGGAGCAGGGGGAAGGCGCAGTCGTCGAGCTCCATCGCCGTGCCCTCGGCGGCCTTGACGGCCTGCGGGATCTCCAGCAGGCGCAGCTTCACCGGGGTGTCGGCGCCGAGCAGCTGGCCGGAGGCGATCCGGAACAGGAGCGCGTAGCCGATCTGACCGGCGGCGCCGGTGACGGTGACGTTGACGGGTGCGTTGGACATGCGTGAACTCTCCTGACGACGATGTGCGACCCGCGATGTTACCAACGGGTTCGAGGCGGCTCCGGTGCCGGGCCCAGGGGGTACGGCCAGGCGCGCGCCGCACCATCACACCCTAGACCGCCCCCTGGCGGCGTTCGCGACCAAGGTGCGTCCTAACGCTTCGCGCGTCGTCACGGGAAGCGGCCAGGCCTTGTGGCGCAACGGTTTTCGGGCGCGGAAACGTCGGACGCACCCTGTTAGGATGACGTTTGCCGTCGACGGAGGGCCGGTAGCTCAGTTGGTTAGAGCAGGGGACTCATAATCCCTGGGTCGCGGGTTCGAGTCCTGCCCGGCCTACCCTCTCCGAACACACAAAAAGCGCCGCCAGCCTGCGGATACAGGCCAGCGGCGCTTTCTTCTCTTTCCGGTCCCGCGCGGCGGGGGCGCCCCGAACCCCCCCGCCCACGGGGAATGCGCGTTGACGTATTGGGGGCCGCGGAACCGTGCCCCGCGTGTGGCCGGACACGGAGATCCACCTCGACAAACGTCGGACATAAACCAGAAATCGGACATCCGCGCAGCGTCGGCGCGCCATTTCTCCGTCCGGGAGGAACGTTTTCCCGGCCCCCTTCCGCCCCCTCAGTCCTCGCCGGTCAGCCGTCGCACGAAGGCGCGGTAGTCGTGCAGGGCCAGGCGCAGCGCCTCGGTGTCGCCGTCGGCGCCCTCCAGCGCGGCGCGCAAAGCCGTCCGGCGCGCCTCGATCTCCGCGATCACGGCGTCGGCCACCTCCGACGCCAGGGCGTCGGCCGCGCGCACCGACCCCTCGGGATCGTCGACGAACTCGCCCTGGGCGGCGTCCCAGCGCTCGCGCGCCTCGCGGGGGGACAGCCCGCGCGGGCGGGGGCGCCAGCCCTGGGCGGGGTCGGGTGCGGTGCGGGGGCTGCCCTGGCGGGGCACCCGCGCCCCGGCCGTACCGGAGGGCCCCGGCGGTTCCGGGGCCGCGGACCCCGCCACCGGTTCGGGGTCGAGCCGTTTCGCGCCGGGCCGGTGCCTGGGCCGTACAGGGCGATCCGCCATGTGTGCCTCCCTCGTGTGCCTACTCCACCCGCGCGGGGCGCGGCTCGTCGGTACCCAGCAGGGCCTCCACCAGGCCCCGGTAGGCGATCAGGGCCTCACGCAGGTTCTCCGTGGCCGTCCGGTCGGCCTCCGCGAGGTGCCCCGCCGCCCGGGCGGCGCGGTAGCGGGCGACCGCCTCGGGGTGGTCCACGGACAGGTCCCGGGCCCGCCGCTCGAAGCTCGCGTCGTCGTGGTCCGCTCCGTCCGGTGCCGCGGGGGCGTCCGGGTAGCCGAGGTCGCGCATGATGGTGTCGGTGAGTCCGCGGGCGCCGCGCACCGCGCCGACCGGGTCGTCGACGAACCCCCGCTGCACCCGGGCCCAGGCGCGCGCGTAGTCCGAACGCTCCTCCTCGGAGGGCGTGCGCAGACGTCTGCCCCGGCGCTGGCGGAGCCGGTCGGCCAGGTCGTGCTCGGCCCCGGCGGTGCTGCCGTGGGCCTCCACGGCGCGCTCGTACTCGGGGCCGAACCGGTCCCTGAGGCGCCGGGTACGCAGGGCCGGCAGGACCGCCAACCACGCGATGACCGCGGCTCCTCCGACGACGACGGCCACGGCCGCGACGATGACGACGATCGTTCCGGTTTGCACGGGGGGTACCTCCTGACGGGCCTGTGCCCCCGGGCGTCGCACACGAAACGCCACGTTCCGTGCCGTGGAGGACTTCGGACGGCTCTCGGCCGGACCGAAACCCGTTCCTCCCGATACGCCCTAGACTGGCCGCCGGTCGGAGGACACCGTGGCCCACGTCTCGACAACCACCGCGCCACGGGGGCCGTCGAACCCGGCGGGTGAACGGACGGAACCGGTGAGGAAGGCGTGCGGTGGACGGGGGGAGAACGACGCGGGGCGGCGCGGACCGGCCGGCCACGGCCTGGGACCACGCCCTCAGAGCGGTCTCCGTGCTCACCGTGGTGGTCCTGCTGCTGCTCGCCTTCAACGCCAGCCTCTCCCGTGACGTCGCCGTGCGTCCCCCGGAGACCCCCGACGACTCGGCCGCGCGCACGTTCACCGACCTCCTCGACGCGACCGGCGTCTCCCAGGACGGCACCGTGGGCTCCGGCGACCTCGACGGCGCGGGCAACAGCCTCTCGGCGCGCACTCTGGAGGCGGCGGGCTGGCACCCCGGAGCCGAGGTGGTGCTGCTCGACACCCCGCTCCTGCTCCCCTCCTACGGGCCCGGCCGCCCCGACCACGTGACCAGCGACGGCCAGTCCGTGGAGCTCACGGCGGCGCCCTCCCGGTGGGACTCCCTCACCTTCCTGGCCACCGGCACCCGCACGGACGGCACCGGGGACGACGTGCGCGGCCAGGGCCGGGTCGTCTACGCCGACGGGACCGCCCACGACTTCCCGCTCTCGGTCCC
This sequence comes from Nocardiopsis sp. NPDC007018, assembly GCF_040635075.1. Classification (NCBI taxonomy): domain Bacteria; kingdom Bacillati; phylum Actinomycetota; class Actinomycetes; order Streptosporangiales; family Nocardiopsidaceae; genus Nocardiopsis; species Nocardiopsis sp. NPDC007018. The sequence goes on along the minus strand of NZ_JBEYHA010000002.1, from coordinate 181,785 downwards.
CGACTGGGCCGCCGGTCCGGCCGGGGACGCCGTCCTCTCCCTGCCCTACGCCAACTCGGCGACGGGTTTCGGGCACGGTGCCATCGGCTCCGTGCGCCTGTACGCGCGCTCGGTGCCGCTCGACCCGGGGCGCGAGGTCGACCACGTCGTCCTGCCCACCGTCGCCGATCCCGCCGCCAGCCTGCACGTGTTCTCCCTCGGCGGACGCCCCGCCGACCGGGGATGGACCGGGACCTGGGCCCGCGCCGCCTCCGGATACGCCTCGGTCGGCCCCTGGCAGGACCAGACACTGCGCCTGAACGTGCGCACCACCGTCGGCGGCCACAGCGCGCGCCTGCGGTTCGACAACACCTTCGCGTCCCGGCCGGTCACGCTCGGGGCGGTCTCGGTGGCCCTGCGCGGCCGGGGCGCCGGCACCCGGGGCGCGGCCCTGCCCCTGACCTTCGACGGTGCCCCCGGTGCGGTCGTCCCCGCGGGCGGGCGGCTGGTCAGCGACCCCGTCGACATCCTGCTGCCCCCGCACACGGAGCTGCTGGTCAGCGTCCACCTGCCCGAGCGGGTGACCGCGGCGCCCCTCCACTACGCGTCGGTCGACACCAACTACACGAGCGCCCCCGGCAGCGGCGACCAGACCCTGGACCGCACGGGTGAGCCGTTCACCGGGCTGGTGGACCAGTGGCCCTTCCTCACGGGCGTGGAGGTGGCGGACGGCCCCGGCGCCGTGGTGACCTTCGGCGACTCCATCACCGACGGCCTGCGCTCCACCCGGGACGGTCACACGCGCTGGCCCGACGTGCTCAGCGCACGGCTGCGACAGAGCGAGGACCTGCCCGACCTGGGCGTGCTCAACCTGGGAGTCGCGGGCAACCGGGTCACCGCCGACGGCTACCCCGGGGAGGGCGTGTCCACCTACGCCAGCGGGGTGAGCATGCTGCACCGGGCCGAGCGCGACGTGTTCGCGCAGAACGGGGTGGAGGCCCTCGTGGTCTTCGCGGGCATCAACGACCTGAGGTGGGGCGCCGCCCCCGACGTGGTGGTCGCCGGACTGGGAAGGCTGGCGGTGACCGGCGAGGAACACGGCGTGCGCGTGTTCGCGGCCACGCTCGTCCCCTGTGCCGGTGAGCGCCGGTGCACCCCGGAGGTGGAGGAGGGGAGGCAGCGGGTCAACGCGCACCTTCGGGCGGAGGCGCGGAACCCGGACTCGGTCTTCACGGGGGTGTGGGACTTCGACGCGGTCCTGCGCGACCCCTCGGCCCCCGAGCGCATGCGCCCCGAGTTCGACTCCGGCGACCACCTGCACCCCAACGACGCCGGGCTCCGGGCGATCGCCGAATCGGTCGACCTGTACGAACTCGTCGGCGGCTGACCCGTGGCGCAGGACAGGCCGGACCGTCGGGGGTAGGCGTTCTTGGGCCGCGCGGCGTCGGTGCGCGGCCGGGCGCGGCTCGCGCTCCCGCCCACCGTCGTGGCGTCAGCGCCGCTCGTTCACAGTGGTCCGGGAACCGTCTCCTGGGCTCGTCCCGACGTGAGGGAGACGAGGTCGTCGACGCGTTCGGTGGCGAGCGCGTCCACTCCCATTCCCATGAGCCGGGCCATCTCGGGGAACTCGTTCACCGTCCACGCGACCACACCGAAGCCGTGCCGGTGGAGGTCGGCCACCCGCTCCCGGTCCACCAGGGAGTGGTGGGTGCCCAGGAAGGCCGGACGCAGTGCGCGGGCCACGTCCTCCGGCGGCGGGCCGGGCTGCTCCCAGGCGAGCATCACGCGCGCCCCGGGGCTGCGGGCCCGCAACGCGCGCAGCGTCTCCACCGAACCGGTGAACAGGGCCTGGTCGCCGAACCCGTGCTCGCGCAGGGCCGCGTCGGCGGCCAGGGCCGACTGCGGGGACGCGGCGTCGACCAGGAGCGGCGCGGTGTCCCCGCCGCCGAACTCGGCGACGACCTCCATCAGGGTGGGTATCCGCCGTTCCACGTCGTCGCGGACGGCGGCCAGGTCGGCCAGGGTCAGGTCCGCGACCTGCCGTGGCGGGGAACCCGGGAGGCTCACTGTGCGTTCGTCCACCAGGACCGGGTACCCGTCCGAGGTGAGATGGACGTCGATCTTGACCAGGTCGACTCCGGCGCGCAGCGCCGATCGCAGGGCCGGGAGCGTGTTACCCGGGAATCGTGTGGTGTCTCCGCCCAAGGCGATGGACAACGTCATGCAGTCAAGAGTGGCAAAGACCCGGGCCCCGTGTGGCGCAAACAGGAAAAACGCCCACCAAGGAGCCTCCGGGGCGCCGTCGTCGCGGGGTACGGGCGGCCGTCGTCCCGGGATTGCGAGCCGTCTCACGTCGTGGTGGCGCCGACCTGGGTACGGCTACCTGGGAAACTTCGATAAGGGGTGTCGTATCCGAACGGCACCCGCAGCCAGGCCCCCGAGTGTGAGGCGAACGATGATCCCGGATCAGCGGCGAGAGCACATCCTGAAGCTCCTCCAGGAGCGCCACGTGCTGAGTATCAACGAGCTCACGTCGATGCTGTCCGTGTCCCACATGACCGTGCGTCGCGACATCCAGGCCCTGGAGAACGACGGAAAGGTCCTGTCGGTCACCGGCGGCGTGCGGTTGGCGGCCCGGCTCAAGAGCGAACCCTCCTACCTGGCCAAGGCCCAGCTGGAGGTGCCCGCGAAGAGGGCCATAGCGCGCGCCGCCGCCGAACTCGTGCGCGAGAACTTCACCATCTACCTGGACGCGGGCACGACCACCCTCCAGATGGTGCCGCTCCTCACCGACAAGGTCGGCCTGACCGTCATCACCAGCGACTTCAACGTCGTCGGGCACCTGATGGAGTACCCCGGAATCGAACTGATCCACACCGGGGGCGTGGTCTCGCACTCCGACCACTCCTCCGTCGGACAGTTCACCGCCGACTTCCTGCGGCAGGTCAACGTCGACCTCGCGTTCATCGCGAGCAGTTCCTGGGACGCCGAGCGCGGCTCGACCACGCCCTCCGAGGCCAAGGTGATCGCCAAGCAGGAGCTGCTGCGCATCGCCTCCAAGAGCGTCCTGGTCGTCGACAGCACCAAGTACGGCAAGTTCGGCACCTTCCGGGTGGCCCGGCTGGAGGAGTTCGACCTGATCGTCACCGACGACCGCCTGCCGCGTTCGGCGGTGGAGGAGCTCGGTGAGCGGGACGTGCGCCTGAAGACCGTCCCGAGCGAGTAGCGGCGTCCCCGGCCCGGCCGCGGCCGGGCCGGGCCGGGCCGTCTAGTCTTCGCCGGTGTCAGGGTCGGCGGGCACGAACAGGGCCAGCTCCGTCCCGTCCGGGTCCTGGAAGACCAGGGTGGAGCCCTCCTCGGTGTGTACGACGGGGGAGTGCTCCACGTCCAGCCGGGTGAAGCGGTCCTCCCAGGCCTCGAGGACGCCGAGGTTGGCCGCCGCCAGGGTGAGGCGGTCCAGGCCGCAGCGGCGGCTGTCGAAGCGGCCCTTGAAGTTGTCAGGGTGCTGCACCAGGTCGATGACCAGGCCGTCCGGCAGGCGGAACACGGTCAGGGGCGGGCCCCCGCCGTTCACCGGGTACTCCGGGCGCAGGCCCAGGACGGATCGGTAGAAGCGCGTGCTGACGTCGAGGTCGCGTACGGACAGGGTCACGCGGGCGATCCCGGCGAGCGGCGGGGGCGCGGACCCCTCGGAGCGGAGACGGGCCCCGGGAGCCAGGGTCCTGAACAGATCGAGCACGATCGACAAGCCTAGGCACGGCGCGCACTCGGGGCCACCGTCTTGACGCGTGCTTAACGTCCCGGCGCCCCGTGTTGGTGGTCACGTCCGGTCAGACTCCGGAACCGACCTCCGGATCTCTGTGCGCGGGCGACCCCGCCTGCGCGTCGCCGGAGCCCGCCGACACCCCGGGCCGCTCGTACCAGCGGGCGCGCAGTACCAGGGTGGTCACCGCGAACGACACCAGCCCGCCCGCCGTGGCCAGCGCGAACGCGCCCCGGTGCCCGAAGGAGTCCGCGAGGGCCCCCGCGACCATGGAGCCCAGGGCCTGGCCCAGGATCAGGCTGCTCAGGATGAGCGCCATCGACTGCGAGAGGCGGCTGGGCGGGGCGGCCCGCTCGATCAGTCCGAACAGGCTCACCAGGTGCGGGCCGATCGCCACTCCCAGAACGAGGATGGCGACCGCAAGGGTCGCGGGCCCGTGCTCCAGGTACAGGGGCAGGGTGAGCAGGGCGAGGCCGCCCGCCGCCACCCTGACCCGGGCGGTCAGGGCGAAGCCCGCCGGCAGAGAGGCCATCATGAGCCCGGCCACGGCGCTGCTGGAACCCATCACCGCGTACATCAGCCCGGACAGGTCGCCGTGCCCGGCGTGGTCCGCGTAGGCGGTCACCCCCGTGGACATTCCGCCGAAGAACAGTCCCTGGCAGAACATCGGCACGGCGAGCAGCAGCAACGCGGGACGGGTGATGCGTCCCTCGGCTCCGCGCACCGGCTCCGTTCCGGGCGGTGCCGTGGGGTGCAGGGCGAACACGGTGCCGAACACGCCGATCAGGACGGCGGCGCCGAGCACGCTGGCGGTGGGGGACAGCGTGAGCGTGAGCACGCCCACCAGCGCCGGGCCCAGGACGAACGAGGCCTCGTCCAGCACGCCCTCCACCGACATGACGGCGGACACCGAGCGTTCGCGCTCCGGGCCCCGGTCGGGCCCCTTGCGGATCAGTACCACCCAGCGGGTGCGGGCCATCGGTCCGACCTGGGGCATGCACAGACCGCCCGCGGCCGCCAGCGCCACCAGGGCGGGCAGTGGGGCGCCGGAGCTGACGGCGGCGACCAGGGCGGCGATGAGTGCGGCGTCCAGCAGGGCCGTGGCCAGTACGGGAACGCGCTGCCCGTGACGGTCCGCGAAGCGCGCGATGACCGGACCGCCGATCGCCTCGCCCAGGGCGAAGGCGCCGGAGACCAGCCCCGCCGCGCCGACGCTGCCGGTGGTGCTGGTCACCAGGGTGAGCAGCCCGATCAGCGTCATGGACACGGGGAGCCGGGCCAGGAAGGTGGCGAGGAGCAGGGGCCATCCGGCGATCCGGTGCATCCGCCGCAGGGTCTCCAGGGGTGACATAGAGCCTCGTTCTGAGTCGTGGTGCCGCGCCGTCGCCCTCGGTCGCAAACCATCCCATGATAGGTGGATCGTGCTGGTGGTGGACGAACCCTGACTTTCGTCGGTGCCGCGGGGGTGAGACGGCTGTGTAGGTTCGCGGGCATGGAACCCGTCGAACACGTCCGCGAACCGCTCCGGGTACCCCGGCCCGGCCCGGCCTGGCCCACCCGGGGTGCCGTCGTGCGCGACCTGCTGTTGTTCCTGGGTGTGTCCCTGGTGCTGGTGGCCGAGTCCTTCGCCCTGGCCGTCTCGGGGTACACGCCCCTGCTCACCCTCCTGCCGCTGGTGGCGCTGGCGGCAGCGGTGATCGTGCTCAGCCGCACGTACCCGCTCCTCGCCCCGTGCGTGGCGGTGGTCGTGTGCCTGCAGTCCCAGGCCTTCATGGTGCTCCTGGTGTGCGTGGCCTACCTGGCCGGCCGCCGGTCGAGACGCATCTGGCAGGCCGTGTCCCTGTTCGGGCTCCTGTGCCTGGCCGTGGGCGTGTTCGTCCTCCGCAACATCCAGTCGACCCCCGGCCTGTGGGTGAGCGTCGGGTTCGTACTGGTGTTCTGCGCCGCGCTGCCCTGGCTGGGCGGCTCCTACCGCCGCCAGCAGCGTGAGCTGAGCCTGGCGGGCTGGGAGCACGCCCGCCAGCTGGAACTCGGGCAGAGGCTCACCGCGGACCGGGCCCGGCTGCGCGAGCGCGCGCGGATCGCCCAGGACATGCACGACTCGTTGGGTCACGACCTCAGCCTGATCGCGCTGCGGGCCGGGGCCCTGGAGGTCGCCCCGGACCTGCCCGCGCACCATCGGGAGGAGATCGCCCGGCTGCGGGCCGGGGCCGTCGAGGCCACCGCGGGGCTGCGGGAGGTCATCGGTGTCCTCAGACCCGGCAGCGGGGCCGACCCCGCCCCGGTCACCCCCGTGGACGACGGGGTGGGCGCCCTGGTCGAGCGGGCCCGTGACTCGGGGGTGGACGTCACCCTGGTCACCGGGGGAGGGCTCGGCGGCCTGCCCGCGATGGTGGACCGCGCCGTGTACCGGGTGGTGCAGGAGTCGTTGACCAACGCCACGAAGTACGCGCCCGGAGCCCCCGTGGAGGTGCGGCTGACCGCCGACGGCGACCGGGTGGAGGTACGGGTGGCCAACGGCGTGCCGGACGGGCGCGGCCGGGAGCCGGGCACGGGCGGCGGCCACGGGCTCACCGGTCTGCGCGAACGGGTGCGGCTGGCGCGCGGAACCCTGGACTACGGCCCGCACGGCGGTGGTTGGCGGGTGCGTGCCACCCTGCCGACGGACGGTTCCGGCGACACGGAGGAGGCCGGGGCGGGGCCGGTGGTCGACCGGCTGCACCGGGCGGCCCGCCGCCGCCTCCAGCCGTGGACCCTGGCCCTGGTGGCCGTGCCGGTGGTCGTGGTCCTCCTGGTGGTGGCCGCGGTCTACGCCGTGCTCGCCACGACCCTGGCCGACAGCACCCTGCAGCCCGAGGACTTCGCGAGGATCTCCGTGGGACAGGAGCGCGCCGACCTCGACGGGCTGCTGCCCGGCCATCCGCTGAGGTTCCCCGAAGAGCACCTGGAGGACTTCGACTCCGCCGACCCCTCCTGCGACCACTACCGCAGCACGGCGGGGATGTTCGACACGGACGTGGACTTCTACCAGCTGTGTTTCGAGGGCGGCGTGCTGACCTCCAAGGAGAGGCTGCAAGCCCGATGAGGAGGGGCCTGTGGGATGCTGCCGGTACGAAAGCGGACGGAAGACGGGGACTCGGGTGTGATCAGGGTGCTGCTCGCCGACGACGAGGCGATGATCCGTGCGGGCGTACGGGCGATCCTGGGGAGCGATCCGGAGATCGACGTCGTCGCGGAGGCCGCCGACGGCCGGGAGGCGGTGGAGTTGGCGCTGTCGCATCGGCCCGACGTCGTGCTGCTCGACATCCGCATGCCCCGACTGGACGGCCTCGCGGCCTGCGCGGAGATCCTCCGCGCGGCCCCCGACACCAGGGTCGTCATCCTCACGACCTTCGGAGAGGACGCCTACGTCTCCCAGGCGCTCGGCGACGGCGCCAGCGGGTTCATGCTCAAGGCGGGCGATCCGCGTGAGCTCATCGCCGGGGTGCACGCGGTCGCCGACGGCGGCGCCTACCTGTCACCGCGGGTCGCCCGACAGGTCATCCAGCGCTTCGGCGGTGGCAGGGCGGCGCGGGAGGCCGCCGCCGTCGAGCGCCTGGACGTCCTCACCGAACGCGAACGGGAGGTACTCGCCCTGGTGGGGGCGGGGATGTCCAACGCCGACATCGCCCGGAGGCTCTTCCTGGTGGAGGGCACGGTCAAGAGCTACGTGAGCGCCGTCCTCAGCCGGTTGGGCCTGCGCAACCGGGTACAGGCGGCCATCCTCGCCTACGAGGCCGGACTGGTCGAAGGCACGCGGTGACCTTTGGGACGCGGGCCCAGCGGGAAGACTGGTGACATGGACGGTTCCCGGGGTCCCACCGGCCGCTCCCACCCCTTGAGGGAGGAGGACGCGGTCCTCCTGGCGGCTGCCTGGCGCGAACTCGCGGGCAGCGGATGTGAGGCCCGCGCCGTGGGGGAGGAGCTCCTCGGCCGGTGGAGCGAGGAGCACCGCCGCTACCACACCATCTCCCACCTGTGGGGAACACTGCGGGCGGTGGACGTGCTCCGCGAGGAGGCCCGCGACGTCGACGCCGTGCGGTACGCGGTCTGGTTCCACGACGCCGTGCACGAGGGCGACCCCGGCGGAGACGAGGACGCGAGCGCGGCGCTGGCCGAGCGCCTGCTCACGCTCCTGGGGAAGGACCCCGCGCTGGTCTCGGAGGTGTCCCGGCTGGTGGGCGTGACCAAGGAGCACCGGCCCGAGCCCGGGGACGCCGACGGAGCGGTGCTCTCCGACGCCGACCTGTCCACGCTCGCGGGTGCCCCGGAGGCCTATCTGGCCTACACCGCGGCGGTCCGGGCCGAGTACTGGCGCTATCCGGAGCACGTGTTCCGCGTGGGGAGGCTGCGCGTGCTGAGGTCGTTGCTGGAGTCCCCGCACCTGTTCCACACGAGGTTCGGCCGGGAGCACTGGGAGCCGAGGGCCAGGTCCAACATGCTCGCCGAGATCGACCGGCTCAGCCGTGCGGAGCCCGGCCCCTCCCGCCGCCCTTGGGGCGGCGCAGCCCCGCCGCGCGCAGACGGGTGACCAGTTCGCGGCCGCTCACGTGTACGGCGCCCAGCTCCAGCGCACGGGCGTGCAGGTGCTCGGGGACGTCGTAGTGGTCCCGCTCGAACGCCCGGGGCGGGACGCCCAGCTCCCGCGCGAAGGCGTGGAGTTCGCTGAGGGAGACGTCGCTCGCCAGGTGGGCGAAGAGCCAGCCCCGTGGGCCGGGCCAGACAGGACTGTCGATCAGTACGCTCACCGGTCAACTCTAGGGCCTGTTTTGTGGATCATTCCGCGCTCGCGGAGCTGGCGGCTCCGCCGCCAGAGGGCGAAAGCATCCACAAAACACGCCCCAGGCGAGCCCGTGGCCGGAAGCGGCCACGGGCCCCGTTGAGTGGATCTTGTGCGGTCCCTATGTTGGTCCCAGGGCCCGACGCGATGCCCCCGGCCGCGGCCCGGGACGGAGCCCGCAGCGCACTACCTCCGGCCTTGAGCAGTTCTCCCGTCCTCGTGAGACCTACTCTCACACCACAGGTTTCGAGGTCCCCCATGCTCAAGAGATTCCTGTCCGTCGTGGCCATGGCCACCCTCCTCCTGGGGATCGCGGCCACACCCGCGGTCGGTGCCGCACGCACGCTGGGCGTCGTGCGGGTGAGCCAGGAGAAGTCCCAGTGGTGCTGGGCCGCGGGCGCGCAGATGATGGTCCGCTACCACACCTCCAACAAGCCCTCCCAGTGCACGCTCGTCAAGCGGGGCAAGAAGTCCAGCACGTGCGCCAACGCGACCGGCACGCTCGACGAACTGCGCCGCGCCATGGGGCAGTCCGGGATGGGCAACACCGGAAGCAAGTCCGGCTCCGCGGCGAGCTTCGCGAACGTTCGCACCGACATCGACAAGAGCCGCCCCCTGTTGATCCGCATCGCGTGGAAGTCCACCCAGAAGAAGACCGCCCACATCGGAGTCGTCCGCGGCTACGACACCTCCGGGAGCAAGGTCAAGTGGGTCTATGTCCGCAACGCCCCCGCGACGTCCGAGTACCGCTCCACCAGCCACTCCACGTTGAAGAACAACAAGGACTGGGCGTGGACGCACACCATCCGCAACGCTCGCAAGTGAGGGGACGCACCGTGCTCGATCACAGTGAGGGGGCCGCCGCGGCCCCCACCGCCCGGCGCCTCGTGAGGACGGGGTTCGTGCTCGCCCTCGCCCTGGCGGTCTCCGGTGCCTGGCTCGCCCCGGCCTCGGCCGGACCCGACCCCCACGAGGTGCCACCCGAGGTCCAGGCGTGGTTCGAGACCAGCGCACACCGGGAGATCGTCGAAGACCCGGAGGGCGAGACCTACGAGGAGTACCTCCAGGGGCTCGGCGTCAGTCAGGTGCGCGAACAGGAGGTCCACGAACCGCACCCGGTGTGGCAGTGGACCGAGGAGTTCGTGCGCGGTGGCGCCGGAGCCTCCGACGACCCGATCGCGTTCACCGAGACCTGGGTGGCCGCGGTCTCGGTCAACGGCTCTCCCGGCGCCGTCGTGGAGGCGGTCCGCGAGAACGACGGGGCCATCGCGTTCGCCAGCATGGCCACGGCGGGCGACACGGCGGAGGGACTCCTCGAACTGGAGGACGGCGAGGTACTGGTCTACGAGTTCCCGCTCAACGCCTGGTACGCGGTGGGCGACGGGACCCTGCGCGGGATCAACCACGAGGGCCTGCGCGAGGTCCCCGGGTCGCTGAGCCTGGAGGAGTACGCCCAGCGGACCGAGGAGCGCTACGCGGAGGACCTCGCGTTGCCGCACGACACCGAGTCCGTCGGCGGGGCCCGCTTCACGGAGGAGGGGGCGTCCGCGTCCTCCTGGCTGCTCCCCGGCGGTCTGGCGGCCCTGGTGCTGGTGGGCGCGGGCACCGCCGCGGTGCGGCGCGGATCGGTTGCGGGAGGTTCCGCCTGACGGGGGCGCGTCGAGGTCCCCGGTGACCGGTCCGGCCCGCGTGGGCCGGACCGGTTCCGCGCGGGCGGGGCTCAGCGGGTCCTCGGGGCGGCCACGGGCCGCCAGGGCACCGGGCTGGACAGGATCATCGTGCTGGAGGGGCGCCCGTGCACGGCGAGCTGGTCGATGACCTCCTCGAAGTGCTCCATGGAGCGCACCGCGATGAGCAGTACGCAGCAGGCGTCCCCGGTCACCCGGTGCACCTGGAGGATCTCCGGCAGCTCCAACGAGGACCGTTCCCGCAGCAGGCAGTGGGCGCCGAAGCACTCCATGCGCACCAGTGCGGTGACCGGGAGCCCCGCGGCGGCCGGGTCGACGTGGGCGTGGTAGCCGGTGATCACCCCCCGGTCGGTCAGCCGCCGCACCCGGTCCGCCACGGCGGGGGCGGAGAGGTTCACCCTCCGTGACAGCTCGTTGAACGACAGTCGCCCGTCCCTCTGAAGCTCGTCGAGGATGCGCTGGTCAACGCCGTCCAGAGGGGTTTCCAGTCGAGAGGTCATACTTTGCGCCCCCAAGGCCGATAGCGGTTTCCAGTTACAAATGCTAGGTCAGCGCCCGACTTGTGTCGTCGGTGTCCATTCCTTCTTCGGGTCAATTGTCCGATCATGTGAGCTCACGTACACGGGTGCGTGAGTCGACCGATGATCGCGCAGTACACGAGGGGTACACCCGATGCTCTCCACCACGTCCGCCCAGCAGTGTCCCTACGCCCCGGCCCAGGAGGTCGGCGCGGCGGAGGCCCGCGCCACCCGGGCGGAGAGCAACGGGGGCAAGCCCACCCTGAGCTTCGACCGCACCACCCCCTACGCCGACTACCTCGGCGTCGACACCCTGTTGAGCCTCCAGAACCCCCGCACCCAGGAGCCCGCCGAGTCGGCCTTCATCATCGGCACCCAGGTGATGGAACTGCTGTTCACCCTGATCCAGGAGCGCTGGGAGGCCGCCCGCGGGGCATTGGAGGTCGACGACGTGCCCGGCGCCGTCGCCTGGCTGCGCAGCGCCTGCAAGGCCCAGGACGTGCTGAACAGTTCGTGGGAGCTGTTCGGCGACATGACCCCCACCCAGTTCAACCGCTTCCGCGACTCCTTCGGCGAGGCCTCGGGTTTCCAGTCGTACGGCTACCGCAAGATGGAGTTCCTCCTCGGCCACAAGTCGGCGGCGATGATCCGCCCGCACAAGGCCATGAGCGGTGTCGTCGACGACCTCACCGCCCTCATCGAGCGCCCCAGCCTCTACGACGCCGCCCTGCGCCTGCTGCACCGCAGGGGCCTGCCCGTCCCGGACTCCAGCGCGGACCGCGACTGGACCCGGGACTACGAGCCCAGCGACGAGGTCGAGCGGGCCTGGACCGAGGTGTACGCCGACGACCGCCCCGGAAACGACCTGTACCTGCTCGCCGAGGCGCTGGTCGACGTCGCCGAACGGGTGACACGATGGCGTCAGCTCCACCTGGTCGCGGTCAAGCGCACGATGGGCGGCAAGCCGGGCAGCGGTGGGTCCAACGGGCTCAACTGGCTGGCCCGCAACGCCGAGAAGGACGTCTTCCCGGAACTGTGGTCCCTGCGCAGCACCATCTAGGAACGCGCCCGCGCCCGTCACGCGGGTGACGGCGGCCCCACCCAGTTCACAGCACGGCTAGGAAGCAGGACCCGATGACGCCCACCACCCGTGAGGAGTGCGCCGCCCTGGACGCGGCCGACCCCCTCGCCCCCCTCCGTGAGGAGTTCGTCCTCCCCGAGGGGGTGATCTACCTGGACGGCAACTCGCTGGGCGCCCTGCCCCGATCCACCCCCGCCCGGGTCGCCGACATGATCGAGCGCGAGTGGGGCCAGAACCTCATCCGCAGCTGGAACGACGCCGGCTGGTGGGACAAGCCGCGCACACTGGGCGCCAAGGTCGCCCCGCTGGTGGGGGCCGACGCCGACGAGGTGGTCGTGGGTGACGGCGCCTCCGCCAACCTCTTCAAGACCCTGGTCACGGCGCTGCGGATGTCCGACCGCTCGGTGGTGCTGGGGGAGGCGGGCAACTTCCCGACCGACCTGTACGTCACCGAGGGCGCGGTCGGTCTTGCCGGTGCCGAGCAGCGCCGCGTGGACCCGGACGGCCCCGAGCTGGAACGGGCCCTGGCCCGGGGCGACGTGGCCGTGCTGCTGCTGAGCCACGTGGACTACCGCAGCGGCGTGCTACGCGACATGGCCGCGGTCACCCGCCTGGCACACGCGCACGGGGCCCTGGTGATCTGGGACCTGTGCCACAGTGTCGGCGCGGTGCCCATCGACCTGTCCGGCGCCGACGCCGACTTCGCGGTGGGGTGCACCTACAAGTACCTCAACGCCGGTCCCGGCGCCCCCGCGTTCCTGTACGCCGCGCGCCGCCACCACGCCGTCGCGGACCAGCCGCTCAGCGGGTGGCACGGGCACGCCCGCCCCTTCGACTTCGCTCCCGACTACGAACCCGCCTCGGGCGTCTCGCGCTTCCTCAGCGGTTCCCAGCCCCTGGTGGCGGACGCGGCCCTGGAGGCCGGTCTGGACGTGTGGGCCCGGGCCGACCTGGGGCTGGTGCGGGCCAAGAGCCTGGCCATGACCGACCTGTTCCTGGCCCGGGCGGCCTCGGTGGGCCTGTCCTCGATCACCCCGGCCGAGCACGACCGGCGGGGCAGCCAGGTCTCCCTGATCCAGCCGGAGGAGGGCGCCGGATACCCGATCGTGCAGGCGTTGATCGAGCGCGGCGTGATCGGTGACTTCCGCGCGCCCGACGTCATGCGCTTCGGCTTCACCCCGCTCTACCTGCGCTACGTGGACGTGTACGACGCCGCGACCGCGCTGGTGGAGGTCGTGGGTTCGGGTGAGTGGCGTGCCGAGCGGTTCAACCGGAGGTCACAGGTCACGTGACCCGAGGTGTACTCCCCGGTGGGGCAACCTACCGGGGAGTTCTTTGTGTCGTGTGGCCCCGGGGCGCCCTTCGCTGACCGGCGCCAGTACGGGGATGGCGCGTCCTTTGCCCCGATCCGGCCGCTCCGCCTGCTTCGCCGACCCGCGTCCCGGTGGTCCGTATTCGTGCGGCCCCGGGGCGTTTCGCGGCCCTTCGACCGGTTGCGGCCCGTCCCGCACCCGTGTGTTCCGGTCTATGACGAGGGCCACGCCCGGGCCCGCCCGCCGTCCTCGGATGGGCCCGGGAACCCCTGCCGCCAGGGCGATCTCGTGACCTGGGCCTTCTCACCGAGGGGCGTCATATCGTGTTCGGCGAAACACGCGGTGTCATTTTACCCGGAATCCTTCGGCAGTTTGCCAAACCCTGGGTTAGTGTCCTTCGTGACCGGTTCGTTATGGACCTTTAGCGATCCGGTGCCGAGCCCTTGACCGGCCAGCGAGCCGGAAGGGAAATCGAGACCTTTCATCTCTCTCGGGAGCGAGCAGCGCGAATCCACGCGCAGCTGTCCGGCGGAGCCGATCCGGCCCCCCGCTCCCACCCGCCACTCGCCGCCAGCGACGCGGGACGTGCCACGGCAAGACTCCAGTCCGGAACACGGACCCTTACCGATTCGTGTGCCCTGACGCGCCCTGGCCCGGTCTCCTCGGCTTCTGTCGTCAACCTGGCTATCACTTCATGAGCAACGACACTCCCATTCAGTACGGCGAAGTCACCGCGACCTATTTCTGGGACGACGGTTCCGGCATCAACGGTGACACCGGGATGCCCGCCGGAGGCGAGCCCATGCAGAAGGGGCTGTTCTCCAGCCCCAGCTGGCCGCTGGGCACCGAGGGATTCATCGTCCACGAGGGCGAAGAGTACGACTTCTTCATCGGCGACCGCGGTCCCGGTATCCCCTCTGAGAACTGCGACGTCCTCCTGGACATCGACGGCAAGACCTTCGCCGACATGATGGGCGAGAGCTTCGACGAGAACTCGCTCGTCGTCAGCGGTGGCAACGGCCACGCCGAGGTCGAGTACTTCATCACCAAGTGGGGCGACGGCAACGGGACCGAGGGGGCTCCCCACCCGTTCAACCAGTCCGGCAACAAGTGTGAGAACGCGGTCTCCGACATCCCCGCCAAGTACCTCCCCGAGGAGAAGGCGGAGAAGGAGGAGAAGAAGGAGAAGTCCGAGGACAAGAAGGAGAAGTCCGAGGACAAGGCCTCCGAGGAGACCGCCAAGGAAGAGGAGCAGGAGGACGGCGCCGCCGTCGCCGACCAGGACGACCAGGACCCGGGCGTGACCGCCGAGACCGCGGCCAACGACCTGTCCGGCTTCGGGCTGACGGGCGCGGAGGGCACCCCCTCCGCCGCCGGTCTGCTGACCCTGGCGATCATCCCGGCGATCCTCATCGCGCTGTTCTTCGCGTGGACCCGCCGTCCGGCCGGTGCCCACGCCGGCGCCGAGGACGAGGGCGGCAAGGGCCTGCTGGCCGAGAGCGACGGCCGTCACGGCATCGCCACGCTGCTGGACCGACTGCTCGGGCGCTAGCTCCGACGGTCCGCGACAACCCCCGGACCCACCCCGGTCATCCGTGACCACGGGAGTCCGACATGCCAGGTGTTCCTCCTGGCGGGGGGAAACAAGAGAGACTCCCGCAGGGCACGGGCCCTCGGGGAGTGGGTAGGCCAGGGGCCGCGATCGACGATCGCGGCCCCTGCGTCGTGTACGACCCAGGGAGGGAGGCCCTCGCGGGATGTGTTGAGGACGGCCCCCCACGCCCTCCTGGGCGTCGGGCGCACACGGAGTACTCCGCCGTCCGGTTCACCGGGTACGACGAGGCCTTCGGCGCCGAACCGACCCGCTCCGGTGGCGGGCGGGTCGGGTTGGGGGGCGGGCCTCCGGTCGCCGTTGACGCGGAGGACCCGCCCACCCCGTGGGCGCGACGGCGCGCGGGCCGCGCGCCCTCACCCGTGCTGTCTCCCGCGCGCGGGGTTCTCCCGGGCCCGTGGTACTCGCGGCGGCGCCGTTGCCGCCCGTGGGCTCGCGATCCTGCCGGGGTACGGCACGGTGGTCGGTGCGGAGCGGTGGTCCGACCCGGGGCGCGGGCCGGTCTCCGGGGCGCGGTCAGGTCGGCCGGAGAGCGCCGGTCGTTCGCCGGGCGCGGACCTGCCACCGCTCCCGACCCGGGGGCAGAATCGGGCGGAACCGACCTTCGATGCGCTTCATGTCTTGAATATGAGGCGAATCACCCCATATTGTCGATGCCTCCGGAGTGATGCTGGACGAACTGCTCAGTTGGAGCCCCATCGGCGCACATCATCCAACGTGCCCCCGACGTGGACGGTATGAGGTAAGACACATGGCCGTGCAGCTGGACGACACCGACCGTCGGATCATCGCGCTCCTTCGCGACGACGGCCGCATGTCGATCCGTGCCGTCGCCGAGAGCGCGCACATCTCCCGGGCCAACGCCTACTCCCGCCTCGAACGCCTGCGCGACGAGGGGGTGATCCGGGGCTTCACCGCCGTCATCGACCCCGAGAAGTACGGCACGGCCCTCTCCGCCTACGTCTCCGTGCGGATCGAGCAGCACTCGTGGGAGAGGTTCCGGGGCTACCTGCGCGACATCCCCGAGGTCGACCACGCCGCCCTGGTGTCCGGAGACGTCGACCTGCTGCTCCTCGTACGCGTCGCCGACGCCGCCGCGCTGCGCACCTTCGTCCTGGAACGGCTCCAGCGCCTGCCCGAGGTGAAGAGCACCCAGACCATGTTCATCCTGGACGAGCCGCACCTGCAGTAGCCGGGTGGGGTCCACATCACCCGCAGGTGGACCTTGGCGGCTCCGGCCCGCCGGACAGAATGGACCCATGCCCGAGTACCGCGTCGTCGACGCCTTCACCGACCGGCCCCTGGCCGGGAACCCCGCCGCCGTGCTCGTCCTGGACGACGCCTACCCCGACGCCTGGGCGCAGGGGATCGCAGCGGAGTTCAACCTCTCCGAGACCGCCTTCGCCCGCAGGATCGACGCACCCGACGCCGACTACGAACTGCGCTGGTTCACCCCGGTCACCGAGATCGACCTGTGCGGACACGCCACCCTCGCCACCGCGCACGCCCTCACCGAACTCGGCGTCCAGGGGCCGGTCCGCTTCAGTACCCGCAGCGGTATCCTCACCGTCCGGCAGCGGGACGGCAAGCTCTGGATGGACTTCCCCGCACGGCCCGCCACCGCCACCGAGGCGCCCGAAGGGCTGGCCGAGGCCATCGGCGCCGAGCCCCGCTGGGTGGGGATCGGCGGCAACAACGACCTCCTGGTGGAACTCGCCGACGCCGCCACCGTCCGCGAACTGGACCCCGACCCCACCGCGATCCGGGCCCTGCCCGTACGCATGGTCATCGTCACGGCTCCCGGCGACGGCGGGTACGACACGGTCTCCCGCTGCTTCGCCCCCACCATGGGCATCGCCGAGGACCCGGTCACCGGCGCCGCCCACACCATCGTCGCCCCCCACTGGGCCGAGCGGCTCGGCCGGACCGAGTTCCTGGCCCACCAGGCCTCCCGACGCGGCGGCGACCTGCGCCTGCGTCTGGACGGGGACCGAGTGCACATCGGCGGGGACGCCGTCACCGTCGCCACCGGCGACCTGAACCTGTAGGGAGACCCCATGGAGCAGTGGTCCACCAAGGAAGAGATCAACGCCGCCCGCGAGCGGCTCGAAGCGGGCCACCCCGGATGGCGGCGCCCGGCCGCCTACGGGGTGGGCCTGCACCGGGACGGCCGCACCGTGTTCGGGCTGACCAACGTCGGCACCAGCCCACTGCCCGCCATCGTCCTGGCCGTCGAGTGCGGACACACGTCCGGCACGGCGGTCCACGAGCTCACGGCCGAGCGCCTCGCCTCGGCCGTCCGCGCCCTGGCCCCGGCCGGAGCGTGCACGGAGCTGCGGCACCCCAACCTGGTCGAGTGGGAGCGACTGCTCACGGAGATCGGGGAGGGGGACGGACACCCCGTCGCCGTGTTCGTCGGGGACCTCGCGGACGAGCCGGTGGACCGGCACGACCGGGCGTTCCGGGAGGCTATCGCCTGATACACGCCTTCCGGGGGGAAGCCCGAGCCGGCGAATTCCCGGTTTTCCCCGTACGGTCGCGCCCGGTCCGGTAAGAATGGTTCCACGACACCCCCCACCCCCCTCCGTGGAGGTGTCGGGACCGCGGTCCGACCGGAGCACCCCTTGATTTCGGACGGACCGTGTCCTCCCCGACGGCCGGTGCCGGTCCCCCTCCTGAACCGGTCGTCGCCCTCTGGCGGTCGGGCCGAGCGCCCCGTACCCGGCCCGGCCCCAGAGGCCAGGGAGCACTCAGGGAAGCGTGAAGCCGGGGGCGTCCAGAACCCGGGGGAAGAGCGCCCCGATCTCCGCCAACCCCATCCCGCGGGTCCGGGTCTTGGCCGCCTGCGCGCGCTCCGTCGTGGGCAGGACACCGGTCATCAGCCACGGCAGCCACAACCGCCGCAGGAGCACTTCCCGTTCGGGCACGCCCTGCGGGCGCCGCACCACCGAGTCGTTCACGCGGACCGCGTGCTCGTTCCCCGGCGCCGCCCCGGGCCGGTCCGTCTCGACGGCCGCGTAGCGGAAGCCGTGCGCCAGCGCGCAGGGGGCGCACCCGGCCGGTCCCCGGCCCAGCGGACCCGCGCACCCCTCGCACACCAGCCGCTCCAGCGCGGCGTCGACCACCCGCCAGTCGTACCGCTGGGGTTCTTCCGCCACCAACCCGGCCACCTCGGGCCCGTCCGGCAGACCCTCGCGCAGGAGGAAGGCGCGCCACTCCTCCTCCAGGACCGCGTCGACCAGCCCGCGGCAGCGCGCGCAGTCCGGGGCGCCGCTGTACTCGGGCCCGGGACACTCCGTGCACGCCCTCAGGGGCTCACCCACTCCAGGCCGCGTCGGCCTCACCTCCGGGACCCATCCAAGCTCGCGGGCTCCGCGCTCTCCACTCGTTTTCCTGGAGCGGCAGCGCGCCGGGCCCCGGTCTTCCCGCGACCTTCGGGCAGCCATCGCAAACCCGGTCGCACACCATGGCGGCTGATCACCTACACCCTCACCGCCACAGCCGGAGCGCTCTCTCACCACCTGACCGTCATGCTCCTCTGAGCCCACACCCAACCGACACGCCAGCGGCCGCGCCGGAACGTCCGGCGCGGCCGCTGCTTGTGCGGGCCCATCCCTCGGTCAGTCTGTCGCGGTGTTCTCCCCCGGGAGCACCGATGGCCAGGGAAAGTCCTCGGGCAGGGCGTCCATGACGACTTCGCCACAGCGGCCGCCCCGCCACCGCCCCGCGCTGCGTATGGTGCCGACCTCGCGGAACCCTGCCTTGGTGTATGCGGTACGTCCAGCGGTGTTGGGCTCCAGGACCTTCAGCCAGACCATCTCCAGTCCGATGATGTGGAAGGCGTAGTCCAGGGTCAACCGAGTGGTTGTAGTACCGACACCCTCACCCCGGGCTTCTGGGGCGATGACGAGAACGAACTCCGCGGTTCGCACCTGGTGATCGATGAGCAGACTGGCCAGGCCGCACGGTGCCGGTTCCGCCCCGCGCGTGTTGTAGACGGTGAACCGCGCCTGGTCGGGTGCTCCCCGCAACTGATGTTCCAGCCCCTCGGCCCTCGACTCGACGCTCTCAGGGATCTGGCGTCCGTAGCCGAGAACCGCGCCAGGATCGCTCTCCCACCGCCAGTACTCACGTACCAGGTCGGCGCGCAGCGCACCTAGGGCGATACCGTCCGCCTCCGCCCACAGGATCGGTGCCGTGCTCTCACTCATGTGTTTCCTCGAAGGGTGTGTAATCGGTGATGTCTGCTTGCTCGGCGACCGGTCGGCCGTCCACTTCGATCCAGGCGTGCAACCGGACGGGGTCCGTGGCCACTCCGTGCCGGAAGTCGGAGCGGTAGCCCGCCCAGCGCAGGGCCGTGTAGCTCGCTGCGGCCTCTTCCCAACATGCCACGCGCACCGGTAGGAGACGGCCCACGCGCCGAACCGCTTGCACGGCCCGCACCGCGACGACATGGTCGTTCGTGCCTTCACCGTGCCTGCGAACCAGAGCGCTGACTCGTACGAAGGCGTGCTTGGATCGTCCCGATTTGGTGACGATCACGAGTAGCAGCGCGACTGTGGCCAGGGCACTCCACCGAAGAGGAGCGCGAGGAAGGACCGGGAGCGCTGCCGGGCTGTCCCGAGTCCCCCAGCTGGGTGAGGAAGGCACACCCTGTGTGACCCCCTCCCACGCTCGCCGATCCTCTCCGGGAAGAAGTACCCCCGCGTGGATCAAGGCCACGAGGATGTCTCTCGCTACCGGTCTGTTGACGAATCGGTCGGTAGCACCCACCGTGCCCAGCAGGCCTGCGACCGTATGGGCTGCTTGCTCGGAGAGAGTGAGTACCTTCCCGCTGTTCAGGTCGAGGACTACGCAGGTCGAAGGGAAACAGACCTGTCGCAAGTGGGGTGCTGGAAGGACCACAGGAGGGAGTGTCACGCGGGTTCCTCCGCCTCCATTCCCGGTTGGAGTGGCCGGAGCCATTGAGGAGGGCTGTACGCCGTGACGGTTCGCGACCACACCTCGGCCGCGATCACCGGCTCCAGCGCGCCCCACGCGTACTCCTTCCCCGACTCTGCCGCGCGCAGTTCTGCGCGGACGGCCTGCGGGTCGATCAGCCCGTGCCCCGCCAGCCACCCGTCGAGGAGAGCGCTGACCTCATGCAGACGTATTCGTAACCCCAGGTGATGGTCCGCGTCCGTGCCGCCCTTGGTGCGGCGCTCCAGAACAGTGTGGGGTAGGACATCGGTCATGGTTCGAGTCAGCTGAGGTTTGTAGCTCCAGGGGGAACCCCGGTCCCTGAGGCGAAAGGCCAGCCCTGCCTCCACCACTGCACGGTCGAGAAACGGCGCCTCCAAACGGACCCCGAAACGCGATGCGAACTGCACGTCCGCGTAGGCGGTACGTCCGATCTCTCGTATGGCGACCATCTCCGCGTCCCTGCCGACATAGCGCAGTGCTCTCGGGCCTGGGCGAGGTGAGGCCAGACCCAGGGCCTTGGGTGTGAGCCAATGCGGCGGCGTGTCAACACGGACCCTCAGGACACGGGACAGCAGCCGGGCCGGACTGGTTCGGTCGAGCTTCGCCCACCCGTGTACGTCACGCAGAGCTCGAAGCGGATGACCGTGCAGGGCGAGCCGTATCGCCAGATCCGGTGACTGCATCAGGAGGGCGTCGCCACCGTCACCGGTCATGTGGACGGTGCTCCCTGCCGCGGATATCCGTTCGTAGGCGAATCTGTGCCGGGCAGCGGTGATCGTGGTCGGTGCCGGTTCGTCGGTGGGAGGAACACACCCCAAGCTGCTGTAGGGGAGCTCTTGTTCGGACAGGGGAAGGAGCATGTGGTTCACTCCTTCCCGCCCTTTCGCCGCTGCCCGCGCATAGTCCAGGTCACCGCCGCGGTTCCTGGACTCGGGATGGACCGTGCACGCAGTGAGGATCTGGAAGGCCTCTCTTTGCCGTGCCGCGAGGAGGCAGAGCGTGGTCGAGTCGAGACCACCACTCAGATCACAGGAAACGTGGTGCTCCCGCCCGAGCCGTAGCGCGACGGCTGTGTCAAGAGCCTGCCTGAACTGGCGGGATGCCTCCATGCGAGGCATACCCGCTGGTGGTGACCACCATCGGCGTACCCTCGGAGGCCTGTCCCCGGTTACCTCAAGGCAGTGGCCTGGTGGCACGGTACATACTCGTTGGAAGCCGCTGTCATGCACCGCTGGAGACTCCGGCGGGTTCGCGAGCAGACGAGAGACCCAGGTGAGGTTCGGGCCGAGTCCGGTGAGACCGGACAACGCCCGACTGGAGGAAGCCCACACCAGTGCGCCGTCCACCTCGGTGTAGTAGATCGGAAGCGCGTGGGCGGGGTCGGTGAAGACGGAGATTCCTCGCGTGTTGCCAACCACGACCGTGTAGGTGCCGGGCCACGGAGGAGGATCGGACTCTCCCCTCACAGACAGCCAGGTTTCCAGGCTCTCGGAATCCGTCCCGTGAGTTCCGAAGACAGCAACCCACTCTGGACCGGCCACCGCTGTGGCGACCGCTCTCCCGGAACACGTCCCCGCAGTCCACAGTTCGACCTTGGCGAGTACCAGGGACCACGTGGTCTCCAGAGGACGCGGGGCCGGGGCCCCGGTGGTCGCGACCGATCCGCCGAACCACTCCATACATCTCCATCGCGCTGTTCGGGACGGTGCACGACCACCGAGCCCGGAGGGGTTACTGGTACTTGTAGCGTTTGTCCTCGGTGCCGCTCCTGCTGCTGGTTCCCTCGGTCAGCTCAACGGCGTTACCGACCTCGCTGATGACGGGATCAGGGGACTCAGCCTGTGGGGTTTCTGCGTCCTGCTTCTCGTTCGGCACGGGTGTGCGCTCCCTTCTTCGGAATCACCAGTCTTTCCACGCCAGAGGGACATCGCTACCGTGTCAAGGACACCTCACAGGACGTCCTGGTGCGATAGAAACGTCCCCATGTCCCCCAACGAACGCCTACGCGCCCAACTGGAACGCTCCGACCACACGGCGGCCTCCCTCGCGGAGAAGGTGGGAGCGGACCCGAAGACTGTGGCTCGCTGGATCAGTACAGGCCGTGTCCCTCACCGTCGCAACGCCTACGCCGTAGCGCAGATACTCGGGGCTGATGTTCATGACCTGTGGCCGTCCCTGAGGGACGGAGCCGAGAGCGCAGAGGGGGCCGCGACAGAATTGGAAGCGGTCTATCGGAAGCGCTCTGACCTGTCGATCGATGTGTGGCGGTCCATGTTCGTGTCTGCCGAGGAATCGATCGACATCCTCGTCTACGCCGCTCTGTTCCTGCACGAACAGATCTCCGACTGGCACCAATTGCTGAAGGACAGAGCAGGTCATGGCGTGCGTGTTCGTGTGCTCATCGCTGATCCGTACTGTGACGCGGTCCGCGTGCGAGGGGAAGAGGAGTGTTTCGGTCACGGAATCGAATCGCGCTGTCTCCTGGCCGCGATGCACTACCGGCCGCTGCTCGGCGTCGCTGGGATTGATGTGGGGCTGCACGCCACGACTCTGTACAACTCGGTATACCGGGCAGACGGCCACATGTTCGTCAACTCGCATCTGTATGGGGTCAACGCCTACGGGAACCCCCTGCTCCGTCTGCGCCGAAAGGGTTCCGATGGGCTGTTTGACGCTTACGCTGCGAGCATGGACGCCGTATGGCGGACGGCGCGGCCCCTGAAGGAGTGACTGGGAGATGGCTCGAACCGAGTACTACGACGATCCGGGCGCCCCTGAGCCGAACCGTCTCGTGGTGGCGGCCAGCGCGGCGGTGATCGGCGACGACGGCCGCATCCTGCTCCAGAGGCGGGTGGACAATGGGCTGTGGGCGATGCCGGGCGGGACGATGGAGATGACGGAGAGCCTGCCCGAGGCCGCTGTACGGGAGACCCTGGAGGAGACCGGCTACGAAGTGAGGGTCACCGGTCTGGTAGGAACCTACACCGATGCCCGGCACGTCATCGCCTACAGCGACGGCGAGGTACGCCGCCAGTTCAACGTGTGTTTCCGGGCCCGCGTGGTCGGCGGGGAGCAGCGGGTCAGCGGCGAGTCCCACGAGGTGGGCTGGTTTCTGCCGGAGGAGGTCGCGGGGCTGCACATGCACCACACGCAGCGTTTGCGTGTGGAACACGCGCTCGGGTCGGACGCACCCCACCCCGGTTGAGTCGTTCCTACGTCGCGTGGGCCCGTGGTCCCCAGTCAGGGTGTCGAGATCAGGGCGCAGATGTGGTCGGCGGCGTTGCGGGCTCCGTCGACACCGGCCAGCCGCTGCCGGAGCTCCTCGGCTCGGACGCGCAGGTGGGGATCGCGGAGCAGGGACTCCAGGGCTCGGCGGAGCCGTTCCCCCTCGGTCTGGCGGGGGGTGAGTCCCACGGCGTTGCCGAAGCGGACGCATTCGGCGACGTTCCAGCGCTGCTCCAGCTGGAGCCCGATACCGAGGAACGGTTTCCCCGAGGCGACGGCGGTCTGCACGGTGCCCTCGCCCCCGTGGATGACCGAGGCGTCCACGAGGTCGCCGAGCCGGTGGGCGGGCAGCAGGTCGAACACGTGCACGTGTGTTCCGAGCCGCTCCCGGTCACCGGGCCCGAGGTAGCGGGCGACCGGGGCGATCACCGTGACGGGAAGTCGGGACAGCTCGCGCAGGACCCTCAGGACGATGTCGCGGTTCCCGGAACTGCCCATCGCGAAGTAGACGACCGGGCGGTCGGCCCCGCGCGCGGTCCGCACCAGGTGCTCCACCTCCGGCGGTACCTCCAGGGGCGGTTTCGCGTACACCGGACCCACCCAGCGGTAGTGGGGCGGGAGCCGGTAGGGGCGCAGGTAACCGGAGATCGAGGCGACCAGGTTGAGGTCACCGTCCAGGGCCTCCACGGTTCGGCGGGGGAGCCGCACCCCGTACTCGCGGGCGACCCTGGAGAAGCCGCCGGGCTTGAGGGTGGTGTATCGGGCTGCCTCGCGCAGGAGTCGTGCCGCGCCGGTGTTGACCGCCCGGGACAGGCGGCGGTTCTCCTGGAGGAGTGGCAGGGAGTCGGCCTGGCGCAGGTGCGGCCACGAGTAGGCGAAGGGTTTGACGTAGACCAGCGGGACCCCGCTGACGCGTGCGGAGATCATCTGGCTCAGCGTGGTGCCGATGACCGTGGCCGAGGGCCGCACCAGCGTGTTCAGGGCCAGCTCGCTCCGGACCCGGGCCCGAACCCTCTCCGTGGTGAAGGGGTGGCTCGCGCCACGGCCCTGGTCGAAGCGGATCAGCTGGTCGGCCTGTTCGTCGGTGAGCTCCGGGGAGAGCGGGTGGTACTCGAAGCCCGCGTCCTGGATCAGTCCCGCGTACCGCTCGGAGTACCCGGCGAACACGCACTCGTGCCGGTCTCGGAGTTGCCGTGCGACCTCGATCGCCCTCGTCGTCTCGGCGAGGTTGAAGGTTTCCGGTGCGAACAGGACCGTGTTCATGGTGCGGACTCCTCGGGAGAGGGGACTCCCCGAAACCTAGCCGTCGGGGAGGTGACGGGCAAAGGCCCTCCTGGGGAGGTGTCGTGCGTGTGCTGGAGGTCCGACGGCGTCCTGCCGCACCCGCCGGGCGAGACGAAGCCGGGCGGGTTCGAGGCGACCCTCACGGACGCGCCGCCCGTTCCGCCGGACTGAACCGTCGCCACGAGCGGAGAGCCCCCGACCGACGCGGTTGTCCACAGGGTCGGAGCGGGATGCGCACAGAAGTCCTAATCTGGCGGGAGTAGCAGTACGTAGCGACACCGGGGGAAGCGATGACGGAGCGACGCGGGAACGGCGGCCAGGGGCGCCGGTACGGCGGCGGGGGCCGTGGCGAGGGCGGCGGTCGCGGCGGCGGGGGCCGCAGGCCCGAGCCCGAGCCCATCCGCGGCAGGCGCGACGAGGCGCGCCTGTCCGAGGAGCTCCTGAAGATGCAGGGCGCCTCCTACGGGCGTTACAAGTCACTCAAGGGTGACTGGGACTTCGGTGACTTCACCCTCACCGTGCAGCGGGTCCAGGCCGACCCCTTCGCGCCGCCCTCGCGCGTCCGCGTCCTGCGTCCCGACGCCGGTATCCCCGCGAGCGCCTTCGCCGACCCGGTACGCCGCCGGGCCACCGCCGACTACCTCGGGCGGCGTGCCCGCCGTCTGCTGCGGGGGTCGCTGCTGAAGATCGACACCGGCGGCCAGGAGGTCATCGCCCGCTCGTCCTGCCAGGTCACCGAGGACGGGGCCCTCGACCTCCGGATCGGGGTGGACCTGCCCGGACACGGCCGCCGGATCGACGGTCGCACCGCCGAGCGGGAACTGTGCCGCACCCTTCCGGCGCTGGTCGACGACCTCGACTGGGACGAGATCGACGAGACGGAGGCCGTGGCCTTCGCCGACAGCGTGGCCGACACCGTCGCCCTCAGGGCGGGGCTGGCCGACCGGGGTCTGGTCGCCTTCGTCGCGGACGGGGCGATCCTTCCCCGGCGCAGCGGCGTGAGCGACCAGCCCATGGCGGGGGAGGGCGTGGTTCCCTTCTCCGCACCCGAGACCCTGCGGGTGAGCGTGGACCTCCCGCACGCGGGCACGGTCACCGGGATGGGGGTGCCCGAAGGCATCACCCTGATCGTCGGCGGCGGTTTCCACGGCAAGTCCACCCTGCTGCACGCCCTGGAGCGCGGTGTCTACGACCACGTGCTCGGTGACGGCCGCGAACTGGTCGTGACCAGGGAGGACGCGGTCAAGATCCGGGCGGAGGAAGGGCGCGGCGTGGAACGGGTGGACGTCAGCCCCTTCGTGCGCAACCTGCCCACCGGTGCCGACACCCGCGACTTCCGCACCGAGAACGCCTCGGGTTCCACCTCGCAGGCGGCCAACATCTGCGAGGCGGTGGAGGCAGGGTCGCGCACCCTGCTGGTGGACGAGGACTCCACCGCCACCAACCTGATGATCCGCGACGAGCGCATGCAGACCCTGGTGCACGGCGACCGGGAACCCCTGGTGCCGTTCGTGGACCTGGTGCGGCCCCTGCACCGTGAGCACCGGGTCTCCACGGTCCTGGTCATGGGCGGCAGCGGCGACTACTTCGACGTCGCCGACCAGGTGATCATGTTGGACGCCTACCACCCGCACGACGTCACCGAGAAGGCGCGCACCCTGGCACGCGACCGTGTCGACGCCGAGTTCACCCTGCCCCGGGCCCGCGTGGTCGACCCCGGGTCGGTGGATGACGACACCACGAAGGGGCGGAGCCGGATCAAGCGCCGGGACATGGACGTGCTGGTCTACGGGGAGGGCGACATCGACGTGCGCTCGGTGGAGCAGTTCGTGGACCCCGGACAGATCACCGGTGCGGGTCTGGCCCTGCGCGCCCTGGTCCGGGGGCAGCACCTGGACGGCCGACGGACCGTGGCCGAGGCCCTGGACTCCCTGGAGGAGACCCTGGCCAAGGAGGGCGTGGGCCTGCTCGGTACGGACTTCGGCGGCGACTACGCCCTGCCGCGCCGACACGAGATCGGCGCCGTCCTCAACCGGCTGCGGACCCTGAGAGTGGTCCGCCACCGCTGACGGCGTGTGCCGCGCCCACGGCGTCCGGCGCGGCGGGCCCGAGCGAGCGGAGCCCGGGCCCCTGTGGTCGCCCGGGCGCCCACTCGCGACCTCAGAACGCCCTGACCAGAAGGGCCACCAGGATGGTGGCGCCCACGGCGGTGTCGTACACCATGCACCACTCGGCCAGGGACCGCGAGATCACCTTCCGGGTCCACCAGTGCACGGAGTCCCAGGCGGCGTGCGCGAGCAGACCGACCGCGACCACCGCGACCGCTGCCTCGGGGGACACCACCAGTGTGAGGAGCCCGGCGCCGCCGAACACCGCCAGCGCGGGGGTCTGGAGCGCGAACACCCCGGGGCGGCGCAGGGGCCCGCGCACCAGTCCGACCGCGACCAGCAGCACCCCCAGCACCAGGACGAACGGCCAGGACGGCAGGCCCGCCGCCTCCAGCAGGAAGTGGAGGGCGATCACCGAGCCCACCATCAGCCAGCTGGTCCGGGGCCGGTCCAGGACCGCGACGGCCAGGTACATGACCGGAAGGGTGAACAGGAGGAACACGAGCCCGCCGCTGTCTCCGCCCACCGTGACGGTGAGCGCGGCGGCCGTGGCGGCGGTCAGCGCGGGCCACCAGCGCCCGAACGTCGTGGCGGGGGCGCCCCGCGCCCCGGCCGCACGACCACCGTCGGGGCCGACCGCCCCGCCTCCGGCGGAGCCGAGGTCGTCGGCTCCGGAGGGGAACCGGGCCGGTGTCACCGCCGGGGCGCCCCCGGCGGCCCGGCGGCGGACGTCGCCCCGCGCGTCGTGGCCGGTGTCCGCGTCCCGGTAGGCGCGGACGGGGGAGGAGGTGGACGGACGAGCCTTCGAGGACCGGCCGCCGGAAGGTGGGGATGTCATGCCGACCAGACTGCGCCGGCCCGCGGGCGGCGGCCAGGCGTAGGCTGGGACGGGTCCGAAATCCTGGGAATCCTGTCCGGACGGACCCGGTCGGGGGAGTGACCGTCATGGACGCACGCAGAGTCGTGATCGTGGCCTACGAGGACGCGGAGCTCCTGGAGATCTCCTCGGTCACCTCGACCCTGGCCACCGCCAACGATCTCCTCCCCGACGGGCCCGCCTACGAGACGACCCTGGCGACGCCGGGCGCGGCGCCGGTCCGCTGCTCCTCCGGCCTCACGCTCCAGGGCCAGGCGGCGTTGGAGGAACTGCGGGGTCCGCTCGACACCCTCGTGGTCTCGGGCGGATGGGGGCACCGGCGGGCGGCTGCCCACGCCCCGCTCGTCGCCCACGTGCGCAGACTCGCCCGGGAGAGCCGCAGGGTCGCCTCGGTGTGCACCGGTTCGAGCGTGCTCGCCGCCGCCGGGCTGTTGGAGGGTCGCCGCGCCACCACCCACTGGCACTTCGCTCGTGAACTCGCCGACCGCTACCCCGGGGTGACGGTGGACCCGGCGCCGATCTTCGTCCACGACGGCCCGGTGTCGACCTCGGCCGGGGTCACCAGCGCGCTGGACCTCACCCTGGACCTCGTCGCGCAGGACCACGGTCCGGCCCTGGCCCGGTTGGTCTCCCGGGTCCTGGTCACCTACTTCCAACGCCCCGGGAACCAGGCGCAGATGAGCGTGCTGACCACCCTCGACCCGGAGAACCTGCTGGTCCGGAAGGTGCTCACCTACGTCCGCGACCACTTGGACGGCGACCTCTCCACGGGCGCTCTCGCCCGCACGGCAGGGGTGAGCTCCCGCCACCTGCGCCGACTCTGCCTGGCGCACACCGGCCACACCCCCGCCCATCTCGTCCGCCGCGCCCGGGCCGAGGCCGCAGCCGACCTCCTGGAGTCCACCGCCCTGCCGGTCACCCGGGTGGCCGCCCTCTGCGGGTTCGGCTCCGCGGAGACCCTGCGCCAGGTCTTCGTCGAGTTCTACGCGACCCCGCCCTCGCGCTTCCGGGCGGTGCACCGGCGTCCCTGACGGTCCGGCCCCCCGGCGTGTGGTCGTCGTCACCTCCGGGGGCGCCGGGACCGGTCCCACCCGCATCGGGTCGGTATGGTGGAAAAGCAGGGCACAGCGACCCCGCCGCGCGCCGCTCGCGCCCTTCGGGCAGGCCAGTACGGGTGCGTCGCCGTCCTGCGACCCCGACCAGTTTTGGAGACGAGAACCCGGTGCGCGACCCCGCAGAACTGTACGAACTCCACCCCGGCTTCGACGACGTCACCGGGCTGGTGATGCTCGTCTGCCTGGACGGCTTCGTCGACGCCGGAAACGTCGGCAGCCAGTTGTCCGACTCGCTGTTCGAGCGGTTCACCGCCGAGGAGGTCGCGACCTTCGACACGGACCTGCTGGTGGACTACCGCGACCGCAGGCCGCAGATGACCTTCGTCGAGAACACCTGGACCGACTACCGGCCGCACAAGCTGGCCCTGTACCGGATGCGTGACGAGGAGGGCCACCCCTTCCTCGTCCTGCACGGGCCCGAGCCCGACCTCGCGTGGGAGGGCTTTGTCGCCGCCGTGACGGGGCTGGTGGACCGGTTCCGCGTCTCCCTGTCGATCAGTGTCAACGGCATCCCGATGGCCGTGCCGCACACCCGGCCGGTGACGGTCACGCCGCACTCCACCCGTCCCGAACTGATCGCGGGGCACACCCCCTGGATCGGTCGGGTCGAGGTGCCCGCCAGCGTGGCCGCCCTGCTGGAGTACCGGCTGGGGGAGCAGGGTCACGACTTCGTCGGCTACACCATCCACGTGCCCAGTTACCTGGCCCAGTCCACCTACCCCCGGTCGGCCATCGCCGCCCTGGAGTACGTGGCCGGGGCGACCGGTCTGGCCCTGTCCACCGAGGCCATGGAGGAGGTCGCCGCCGCCACGGACGTGGAGATCGCCGAACAGGTCGCCGCTTCCGAGGAGGTCCAGCGCGTGGTGGCCAACCTGGAACGCCAGTACGACGACATCATGTCCTCGCGCTCGGAGGAGGGCGGCGGCCCGACCCCGCTGACCGACGACGACTCGGGACTGCCCACCGCCGACGAGCTCGGCGCGGAACTCGAACGCTTCCTCGCGGAACGCGAGGGAGACGGAAACGGATGACCGTGTTCTACCAGATCCTCTTCAGCTCGGTCCTGCGCCACATGGACGCCGAGACCGTCCACAAGCTGAGCTTCGCCGCCCTGCGCGGCGTCACCGCCGTACCGGGCGTGGCCGAGGCCATGGGCAGGGTCCTGGGCCCGCGCGAACCCGAGCTGACCGTGCACGCCTTCGGCCGTGAGTTCCCCGGCCCGCTGGGCATGGCGGCCGGTTTCGACAAGAACGCCGAGAGCCCGCGCGGTCTGGCCGCCCTGGGCTTCGGCTTCGTCGAGGTGGGCACCGTGACCGCCCACCCGCAGCCGGGCAACCCCAAGCCGCGCCTGTTCCGGCTGGTGGCCGACCGCGCCATCGTCAACCGCATGGGCTTCAACAACGAGGGTTCCGCCCTGGTCGCCGAGCGGCTGCACCACCAGCGCCGGGGCCCGGTCCTCGGGATCAACATCGGCAAGACGAAGGTGACCCCGGAGGAGGAGGCCCCCGCCGACTACGCGCTGAGCGCGCTGCGACTGGCCCCCTTCGCCGACTACATGGTCGTCAACGTCAGCTCGCCGAACACCCCCGGCCTGCGCAACCTCCAGGGTGTGGAGCAGCTGCGTCCCCTGGTCGCGGCAGTACGCGCGGCCCTGGCCGAGGCGGGCCGACCCGACCTCGCCCTGCTGGTGAAGATCGCCCCCGACCTGGCCGACGAGGACGTCGACGCCGTCGCCGACCTGGCGCTGGCCGAGGGCCTGGACGGGATCATCGCCACCAACACCACCATCTCCCGCGCCGGGCTGGACTCTCCCGGCGCCGAGGTCGAGGCGGCCGGGGCCGGGGGCCTGTCGGGCGCCCCGCTCAAGGAGCGCTCGCTGGAGGTCCTGCGCCGTCTGCGTTCCCGTGTGGGCGACCGCGTGACCCTGGTCGCCGTCGGCGGTGTCGAGACCCCCGAGGACGCCTGGGCGCGTGTCCGGGCGGGGGCCACCCTGGTCCAGGGTTACACCGGGCTGATCTACGGCGGTCCGCTGTGGCCGCGCCGCATCCACCGGGGCCTGGCCCGCCTGGTCCGCGAGGCCGGGTACCGCTCCGTACAGGAGGCCGTGGGCTCCGACGCTCCCGCCCCGGCCCTGACGGTGGTCCGGGAGGCCCCCGAGGCCAGCTGACCGGCGTCGCGGGCGGTCGGCGGTGTCCCGTCGCCCGCCCGCGCGTGTTCGGGCCGCCCCTACCAGTCGCCGTCCCAGTCCGGCGGGTACACGCGGCCGGGTTCGGGTCCGCCGAGGGCCTGGCCGCTCGTGACGAAGACGTAGTCCCGGGCGCGCAGCCGCTCGATGATCTCCGGGACCGCGGCGAGCGTGGCGGGCTGGGGGTCGTGCAACAGGACGACAGCGCCCGGTTCGACCTCCGCGACCACGTGTTCCACGATCTCGTCCCGGTCGTGGCCCTCCCAGTCGCGGCTGTCCACCGTCCAGGCGACCTCCGCCATGCCCTGGGCGGCGATCTCCTCGTGCACGGCCTCGTCGGTGGCCCCGAACGGGGGCCGGAACTGTTCCACGGTGAACCCGGTCTGCCTGCGGACCATCGCGCTGACCGCCGCCGTCTGCGCGGGCAGGCGTTCGGCGTCCATCGTGTTCATGTGTTCGTGTTCGTCGCCGTGGCTGGCGATCTCGTGCCCTTCGGCGTAGGCGCGGCGCAGGACGCTCGGCCGGGTCAGGGCCGGTCCGCCGTTGAGGAAGAACGTGGCGCTCACCTCCTCCTCGGCGAGGAGGTCCAGCAGGTGCGGGGTGGCGTCCACGGGGCCGTCGTCGAAGGTCAGGGCGACGCACCGGGTGATCCCGTCCTGGCAGTCGACGCCGGGGTCGCCCGCCGTCACCGCGCCGGGGGGCGGGTCGTCGCTCGGGTCGTCCTTCCCGGCCTCCCCGGCGGACGGCGGGAGCAGGTCGGGTTCGTCCGCGAGGGAGGCCTCACGGGCCCGTTCTCCGAGGTCGGACAGGAGTGGTCGGGCCCGATCGTGGTCGACCACCACGGCCCGGCGCCCGGGTGAGCTGTCGGGTACGTGCCCGTCGACGATCGGTGACAGGTGCCCGTCGTCGAACTCCACCACGAGGTCCCCGGCGGCGTTGAACCCGATCGAGTCGTAGGTCCGCAGCACCGGCTGGAGGGCGTTCGGGTCCACGTCGGCCAGGTCGGCGAGCTCCTCGCGCGCGATCCCGTTGAGCAGGCCCAACTCCTCCTGCCCGCGCAGGAGTTCGGTGGAGGAGGACACGGCCCCGGAGCGGGCGTCGTACCAGTAGGTCGAGTAGCCCTCCCGCAGACCGTGCATGTCCTCTTCGGTGCGCACCAGCCGGACGCCGACGAGGCCCTCCCCGGCGGCGACCAGCTCCCAGCCGATGTCGAGGCGCACCGGGTCGCGGGTGCCCGCGCGAAAGTCCCGTACCTCCTGGTCCACCCGTGCGGCCAGGCCCTCGGACAGGCTTGCGGCGCCCTCGATCTCCGGGTAGGCGACGCTGATCTCCACGCCCGCCGGATCGACGGGGTGCCCGGGGAAGTCACGGGCCTCGCCCCGCCACTCGCCGATCCCGTCCACGGACCGCTCGGACAGCACCGTGAGCCGCTGCGGGTCGCCGCCGCCCGCGCCGGGGTTCGCGCTCCCGCAGGCGGCCAGCGGCAGGGCCAGGAGCACCAGCACGGCCCCGGCCCGGAACGGGCGCGGGCGCCCCGAACGGGCGCGCGCAACGGTTCTGACCGGTCCTGCTCTCCTCGGCGCCAACACCCGACTCCCTCGTCCCTGTGGGGGTTCTCCCCCGGCCGCTGGCAGCAACATAGGGGACGGGGCCGCGGCCTCCGGGCCGGTGACCACAAGTGGTCACCGGCCCGGAGGCGCGGGTCAGGCGGAGCCGTCGGCGGTCTCCCGCTCCTCTTCGTCGGGGGTGCCGTCCACGTACTCGCGTCCGGGTTCGGTGGTGCCGAGCAGCTGCGACACCGTGACCATCGTGAACCCGCGCTCGTCCAGCAGACGGATGGCGTCGATCGACGCGTCGATGGTCGTGGGGTGGATGTCGTGCATCAGGATGATCGCGCCGTCGGAGGCTCCGTCCAGGACGCGTTTGCGCACCACGCTGGCCTTGCGGTCCCGCCAGTCGTTGGTGTCCACGCTCCACAGGATCTGTGCCAGGCCCAGCTCGCGGGTGACGTCGGCGACCTTCGCGTTGGTGGCTCCGTACGGGGGGCGCATGAGGTCCATGGTGTAGCCGGTCTCCCGGTACACCAGGGCCTGGGTCGCCTCCAGGTTCTCACGGGCGGCGCCCGCCGACAGCTCGGTCAGGTTCGGGTGGTCGAGCGTGTGGTTGGCGATCTCGTGCCCCTCGGCGTAGGCGCGGCGCACCACCCACGGGTGTTCCGTGACGGGCAGGCCGGTGACGAAGAAGGTGGCCCTCGCGTCATGGGCGGCCAGCGCGTCCAGGAGTTCGGGGGTGCGCCCGCCGGGACCGTCGTCGTAGGTCAGCGCCACGCACGTGGTGTCGGGGTCGGCGCAGTCGACGGTGTCGTCGCGCGGGGCGAGCACGCCGGGCGCGGTGGGGGCGGAGCCGTCCTTGTCCGCCTCCGGGGCACGGTCGATCGTGAACGCGCGAACGCCCGTCGTGGCGGCCGCGCGCGCCCGCAGCCCGAACTCCGACAGCAGGGGCTCGGCCTCGTCCCGGGGGATGACCGCGTGCACCCGGCCCGCGCTGGCGGGGGCCACCTGGCCGGAGTCGAACTCCACCACCAGGTCGCCGTCGGGGTTGAAGCCGACGGAGTCGTAGAGCGCGCTGATCGGGTGCAGGGACGAGGGTACGGCGTCGGTGCCGGCCACCGCCTCGCGCACCCTCTCGTTGAGCTCGGCCAGTTCGGTCTGCCCCGCGATCAGTTCGCTGGAGCCGTGGACGGCGCCCGTGTCGGTCTCGTACCAGTAGGTGCTGTGCCCCTCCCTGGTCTCCTCGGAGTCGGTCTCGGCGGTGGTCAACCGAACCCCGAGGACACGGTCTTCGGCGGCGGTCAGGCCCCACTCGCCGACGAAGGAGCGCGCACCGGGGTTGGCGGCCTCGAAGGCCCGTACCTGGGTGGTGAGGGTGCGGTCCAGGAAGTCGGTCAGCGGCGCGGCGTGGGGCACCGCCGGGTAGGTGACGGTGACGTCGGCGCGTCCGTCGTGGGCGAGGGTCACCTCCTCGGTCCCGGGGACCGCGTCGGGGGAGACCGTGGTCAGTTGGTCGGGCTCGCCGGTGGCGGGGGGACCATCCCCGCCCTCCGAGGAGTGATCGCCGGTGTCGTCCGCCAGGGCGCTGTCCTCCAACGGTCCTCTGGGTCCGGAGACGGACAGCACCAGTCCCAGCACGACGACCACCGCGGTCGCGACCGTGAGGAGGGGGTGGTCGGGAGCCATGGTCTGCCGGTCTTGCTGCTTCACCTGGGGTTCTCCACGTTCATCGTCAGACGAACGTTCGTGGGGGTGACGGGGGAGAGGGCCCCCACGCACGCTGGTTGTCGGGTGTGATGCCGCGAACACGGGGCGGGTTCACGCCGAGTGGGCGATGGCCACGCCGGGTGTAGGGGCAGAGGGGGTGCTCCCTATACTTGCAGCCGTGGAAGGTACACGCTCCGCCTTTGGTCTCCCCGAAATCCCTTCGGGACGGGTGTCGCGTGTCGAGAGAGGGAACCCGGTGCGAGTCCGGGACTGCCCCGCAGCGGTGAGTGGGAACGAACGTCGCCTAGAGCACTGGTGATCCGACCTGAGAAGTCGGGAACTGGGAAGCGGTGACCAGTAGGAGTCCGGCGGTCACGCCGGAGGTGCCCACGAGTCCGAAGACCTGCCTCCACCCGGCGGCGCACCCGTGCCGTCGGTGGTCCCGTGCCCCGAGGGAGGGCCGAGGGCGGAGACGATCGTACGCCGCGAGGCGTCCGTCGGCGTGTCCGCGTCCTCACCTCCTCGTGGTCGGTGCCCGGCTTTCGACGAGGGAGAGAAGCTCCATGCCCAGCACCCCGGCCTCCCGGCCGTCCGTGCGTTCCACCGTGCACGGCTACCCGCGCATCGGCCCCCACCGCGAACTCAAGCGCGCCAGCGAGTCCTACTGGAAGGGCGGCACCACGGCCGCCGAGCTCGACACGATCGCCGCCGACCTCCGTCTGGGCGTGTACTCCCAGCTCAGGGAGGCGGGCGTCGACGACCTGCCGTCCAACACCTTCTCCTACTACGACCAGGTGCTGGACACGGCGGTCCTGTTCGACCTCGTCCCCTCCCGGTTCGCCTCCCCGGCCCAGGCCGGGGACCGCGACGAGCAGCTGCGCCGCTACTTCGCGCTCGCCCGGGGCGAGCAGGGCGCCCCGCCGCTGGAGATGACCAAGTGGTTCGACACCAACTACCACTACCTCGTCCCCGAACTCTCCCCCAGCACCCGGCCGCGCCTGGTCGGTGACAAGCCGGTCGCCGAGTTCCGCGAGGCGGCTGAGGCCGGGTTCCCGACCCGGCCCGTGCTGGTGGGCCCGCTGACGTTCCTCCTGTTGGCCAAGGCCGCCGACGACGCTCCCGAGGGATGGGAGCCCATCGAGCTCCTCGACCAGCTCCTGGACGCCTACGCCCGGCTCCTGGCCGACCTCAGGGAGGCCGGCGCCACCGAGGTCCAGCTGGACGAGCCGATCCTGGCCACCGACGAGGGCCGCGCCTGCGTCGGTCACCTGGAGCGCGTCTACGACCGTCTGGGCGCCCTCACCGACCGTCCCGCGCTCCTGGTCTCCACCTACTTCGGTTCCATCGGCGCCGCCGCCCTGCGGGTGCTCAAGGACTCCCCGGTGGAGGCGGTCGGCCTCGACCTGGTCACCGACTCCGAGGGCGTCGAGGACCTCGCGGCCGTCTCCGGACTGGGCTCCACCCGCCTGGTCGCGGGTGTCGTGGACGGGCGCAACGTGTGGCGCACCGACCTGCCCGCCGCCGTGGCGGAGCTGGGCACCCTGCTCGCCCTCACCGACGAGCTCACGGTGAGCACCTCCTGCTCGCTGCTGCACGTGCCCATCGACCTGGACGCCGAGACGGCGCTCGCCCCGGAACTGCGGGCCGCGCTGGCCTTCGCCAAGCAGAAGGCGGGGGAGGTGGCCCTGCTCGGCCGTGTCCTCAGCGAGGGCGGCGACTCCGCGTTCGACGCGTCGGCCACGGGGACCCCCTCGTTCACCGACGCCCGTGTGCGGGCCCGGCTGGACGCCCTGGGTCAGGACGCCTACGAGCGGCCCGAGGACCGTGGGATTCCCACGGACACCACGCTCACCACGACCACCATCGGTTCCTTCCCGCAGACCGCCGAACTGCGCCGAGCCCGCGCCGCCCACCGCCGTGGAGAGCTGGCCACGGAGGAGTACGAGCGCACCCTGCGCGCGGAGATCGACCGCGTCATCGCGCTCCAGGAGGAGATCGGCCTGGACGTCCTCGTCCACGGCGAGCCCGAGCGCAACGACATGGTCCAGTACTTCGCCGAGCAGCTGGAGGGCTACGCGACCACCGAGAACGGCTGGGTGCAGTCCTACGGTTCGCGGTGCGTGCGCCCCCCGATCCTGTTCGGTGACGTCTCGCGCCCCGAACCGATGACGGTCGAGTGGATCACCTACGCGCAGTCGCGGACCGACAAGCCGGTCAAGGGCATGCTCACCGGTCCGGTCACGATGCTCGCCTGGTCCTTCGTCCGCACGGACCAGCCGCTGGGCGAGACCGCCCGACAGGTGGGTCTGGCCCTGCGTGACGAGGTCGCGGACCTGGAGCGCGCGGGCATCCGCCACATCCAGGTGGACGAGGCGGCGCTGCGCGAACTACTGCCCCTGCGCGAGGAGCAGCGGGCGGCCTATCTCGACTGGGCGGTGAACTCCTTCCGCCTGGCGACGTCCGGGGTGGCGGCGAGTACCACCATCCACACGCACATGTGCTACTCGGAGTTCAACCAGATCGTCGGCGGCATCGAGGCCCTGGACGCCGACGTCACCAGTGTCGAGGCGGCCCGGTCCCGTATGGAACTCGTGGAGGCCCTGGGCCAGCGCGGCTACAAGCGCGGTATCGGCCCGGGCGTGTACGACATCCACTCGCCCCGCGTGCCCTCGGTGGAGGAGATCGAGGCGTCCCTGCGCCTGGCCGCCACGCACGTGGACGCCGGGAACCTGTGGGTCAACCCGGACTGCGGGCTGAAGACGCGGGGCTACGCGGAGGCCGAACAGGCCCTGCGCAACATGGTCGAGGCGGCCCGCCGGGTCCGCGCCGACCTCCCGTAGTCGGGAACCGCGCCCGAACGCGCGACGAAGGGGGCCGCGGCGACGCCGCGGCCCCCTTCGTGCCAGGTCCGTTCGGTGACCGCGCCGGTCAGCCCGCGAGGGCGGCCAGCGCCTCGTTCCCGGCGTTGAGCATGATCTCCTGGACGTCGTCGGAGAGCTCCAGGTCCTCGCGGCCGCCCCGGGTGGTGTCCAGGTAGTAGGTGACCGTGATGACCACGTTGTCCTGGCGCAGCAGCACGGTGGCCTCCGGGAGCCTGTCGCCGAGCCGCTCGGACCGGGTGACGAGCAGGTAGGACTCGCTGCCCAGGTCGAGCTCCTCGTCCACCTCGACGTCGTCGGCCTCGTAGCGGTCCGAATCGTGTTCGCCCCGGATGCGCTCCAGCGTGTAGTTCAGGTCCTCGGAGGCGGCCTCCGGGGAGTCGCTGGCGCTGTAGGGGAGCTTGTAGGCGATCTCGAGGGAGCCGAAGCCGTCACCGGAGTTGTTGTCCGGGAGTTCACCGAGGCCGGAGCAGCTCGACGAATTGTCGGAGACGTACTTGCGGCCGCTGTCGCGCAGGTCGAAGTCGGTCTGGATCTGCTCGGTGAACGACTCGCAGGGCTCGGTGGGCAGGGCGTGCGGCGGGTCGCCGAGCGCGCCCCCCGCGACGGGCTCCTCCTCGGCGGGCTCCTCCTCCACGGGCTCCGCCTCGGGGGCCTCGGAGGTCTCGTCGGGGCCCGCGGCGATCTCCTCGCCGCCGTCACCGCTGCCGTTGGTGACGAGCATGACCACCACGGCGATCACCAGGATGACGATGACGACGCCGCCGCCCATGACCACCCACAGGCCGGCCTTGCTGCCTCCGCCGCCCTGCTGGGGCGGCGGGACCGGCGGGTAGCCGGGGGGACCGCCGGGGCCTCCCGGACCGGGTCCGTAGGGTGGCTGTCCGCCCGCGTACATGCCCTGGTCCTGGCCGGGCGCGCCCGGGTAGGGGCCCTGACCGTAGCCCGGCTGGCCGCCCGTGGCGGCGTCACCGTAGGGGGCTCCCTGCGGCTGCCCGTAGGGCGGCTGTCCGCCGGTGCCGTCGCCGCCGTAGGGGTTCTGCGGTGGCTGGTTGTAAGGTCCGTTTTCGCTCATGGCTCCCCTCGCCCGGTGATGTGGTGACCGTCTTGTGTGAGGCGCTCGTTGGCGCCCGTGGGTTCTCACGAGTTCCCGTGGTGGCCACCGGCGGATCGCCGGGTGGGTGACAGCACGGGGAACCGTGGGGGAGGGCGGCCCGCCTCGGACGCCGTGACCGCGGGCGAGAGCGGACGGGTGAGAGCGGGAGTTCCCCGTGTCGTGAGGAGGTCCCCGGTTCCAACGGGGCACCGACCGCCGCATGTGGAGCCAGCGGGTCGGTTTCCCGCGGGCCAGGGGTCGGGACGCCTTGCATCCTAGCCGTGGCAGGTGCTGCCAGGGCAGGCCGGACCTGGGGTTAGGGACCGAATCGTCATCGTTTCGTGCCACTCGTACCCGAAGTCACCCTTGGTGTGACGTCATCGTGATGTCCGGGTGTGGACGCGCGGGTGGGGGTTCGGGTAATGGCTTCACGGGCTGTCGGGTCGGCGTCCCGCGACCTCCACGCCGCTGACCTGCGCAGGCGGGACGCACCGGGTTTGCGTGCGGGATGTGACGCCTGTGGCCGGTTGTGGCCAGGGTGCGGCCACGCCGCACCCCGCCCCGAGAGCTCAGAACATCGAGATGTGGACGTGGTCGAAGTGGTTCTCGGTCATGTTGCCCCGGTCGGACATCGCACGCCAGCCCTCGTCGCCGCGCCGCACGTCCCAGATCTGCTGCCGGTAGATGACGTACATGATCCCCAGGTCGTCGGCGTTCTCCCTCGCCCACTCGGAGATCTCCCAGCCCCGGTCGATCTGCTCCTGGTCGGGCATGCCGCCGTTCGGGTGCAGCATGAAGTCGCAGGCGCGCCCCTTGGGGTGTTCTCCGACCACCCAGCCGCCGTCCGGCCGGTAGCAGCCGACCCCGCCCACGTCGTCGCCTCGGCCGAACCGCTCGATCACCAGGTCCCGCATCTGTTCCGTGCGGGGGGTGATGCTGTTGTGCGGCTGCATGGGCTGGTTCGGGTGGTCGGCGATCAGGACGTGCACCTCCGAACGGCGCTCCTCCAGCTCGTCCATGTCCTCGGAGGCCTCGTCCAGCCGCTCCTGGGCGCTGCGCTGCGCGACCTCGTCGCGGGACAGCGCCTGGTTCAGGTGGTCGATCTTCTCCTGGTTGGTCGTGGACAGGTAGTCGATGACCACCGCGCGGTCGATGACCTCGTCCGGCTCGGCCTCCACGAACAACGACATGGCCGGGTCGATGCCACCGCTGGTGTAGGTGGCCACGGCCAGGGACACCACCTGGTCGCGGGCGTCCTCGACCTCCTCGCGGGTGGCGTCGGCACGGTCCCCGGCGCGTTCGGCCTCCTCCATCACCGCCTCCATGTCGCGCAGTTCGCCTTCGAACTCCTCGGTCAGGGCGGCGGCCCGGTCCTTGAGGTCGCTCATGCTCTCCGGTTCGCGGGGCGGCGCTCCCGGGGCCGGAGCGGCGGAGGCGGGCAGGAGCGGCAGGGCGGTGGCGGCGACCAGCGAGAGACAGAGCGCGGCGATCCGGGCTCCACGGGGCGGGGCCGCCGAGGCCAGCCCGGACAGGGCGCCCGCGCCCAGCGCGCGGGCGCCCTCGGCCAGGTCGGCCAGGGCCTCGCCCCGGGTGCGGGACGGTGGGTCGGGCGCCCAGAAGTCGGCGTGGCCGTCGGTCTGCGCCGCGCCCTGGAACTGCTCGGTGTCCTCGAACTGCACGGTGTGGTCGCTCCTCGGACCCACGCGCGTCCCCCTGCGGGCACGGGGCGTCGTGGGTGCGTCTGCTCGTCTTCTCCCGGGCGGGCGCGGCGGCGGTGGGGCCGCGGCGGCCCTCGGTACTCGCGGCGCGTGTGCGCCGACGAAGAGTCACGGGACGGTCATGAGTCTAGGCACTCGTGAGGACTCGCGGGCGGGAGAGTGCGGTAGGACTCTCCGGCAAAAGCCTCAATGTGTTCAAAATAACCATATTCACGGCGAGTAAAGTGATGAACCGACCCGGTCGGCCATGGTTGAGTTGACGGCGTGAAGGCTCCTGAGCACGGTAAAGCGACTCCCGCCGCCACGGCGAAGACCACCCGGCGGTGCGTTCCGCTGCCCGGCGGCCGCTGTCGCATGCCCCGTTAGCCGCCTCGGACCCCGAGCCGCGCCCGGCGCACCGCGCCGGGGCCACCCCCCGGGGGCCGTCCTCCGCCGCTCCGCGATCGCCGCGGGTACCGGCGCGCCGCCCCGCACGCCAGGTGAGCGCTTCGTACGCTCGGGTGTGGGCGTCACACCCGCGCCGGGCCCGGAGCGCATCCGCGCCCGTGAGCGCTCCCTGGGACACCACCGCCAGACGTCGATGGGAAAACCGTGATTGACGCAGTGGGTCTACACAAGACCTACAGGTTGAAGAAACGCCAGGTGCACGCTCTCAACGATGTGGACCTGTCGGTCGAGTCCGGCGAGATCTTCGGGGTCGTGGGCCAGAGCGGTGCCGGAAAGAGCACCCTCCTGCGCTCGGTGAACCTGCTGGAACGCCCCGACGCCGGTTCCGTGCGCGTGGGGGAGGAGGAACTCACCTCCCTGCGCGGGTCCCGTCTGCGAGCGGCCCGCAGGCGGATCGGCATGGTGCACCAGCACTTCGCCCTGCTCTCCTCCCGCACGGTGGCGGGCAACGTGGGCTTCCCCCTGGAGGTCGCCGGGGTCTCCCGCGCCAGGCGCGCCGCCCGGGTGGGCGAGCTCCTGGAACTGGTGGGGCTGGGGGACAAGGCGCGCGCCTACCCCTCCCAGCTCTCGGGCGGCCAGAAGCAGCGGGTGGGCATCGCCCGCGCCCTGGCCTCCGACCCCCAGGTGCTGTTGAGCGACGAGGCCACCTCGGCGCTGGACCCGGCCACCACCGACTCGATCCTGTCCCTGCTGCGGCGCCTGCGGGACGAGCTGGGCCTGACGATCCTGCTGATCACCCACGAGATGGACGTGATCAAGCGGATCTGCGACTCCGCCGCGATCATGGAGGACGGGCGGTTCCTGGAGTCCGGCCGCGTGCTGGACCTCATCGGCACCCCGGGCTCCCTGCTGGCCCGATCCCTGTTCCCGCTTCCGGACAACGGGGGTCCCCAGAGCGTGGTCATCACCTACCCGCGCTCCTTCGACGAGCCCTTCATGTCCGAGCTCACCCGCCGGTTCGACGTGGACGTGAACATCCTGGGCGGCGGCGTGGAGCAGGTCGCCGGACAGTCCGTCGGGCGGCTGAGCGTCGACATGCGCGGGGAGCGCCGAGCCGACGCGCTGCGCTACCTGTCCGAGCACGGCCTGCTGGTCGAGGAGGCCGGAAAGTGACCCTCAACCCCGCCGACGTCCTCGTCCTCGCGGAGGACGGCAACGCGCTCACCGCGATCGGTGACTTCGTCGCCGACTGGCCCACCATGTGGCCCAACCTGTGGCTGGGCACCCTGGACACCGTCTACATGGTGTGGTGGGCGACCGTCTTCAGCGTCCTGATCGGTCTGCCGCTGGGGGTGCTGCTGGTCGCCACCGACCGGGGTGGCCTCGTCCCGGCCCCGGCGGTGCGCGCCGTACTCAGCGCGGTCGTCAACATCGGCCGCTCCCTCCCCTTCATCGTGCTCATGGTGGCGGTGCTCTCCCTCACCCGCTTCCTGGTCGGCACGACCCTGGGCCCGACGGCCGCGATCGTGCCGTTGAGCATCGGGGCCATCCCGTTCTTCGCCCGTCTGGTGGAGACCTCCCTGCGCGAGGTCGACCGCGGGGTGGTCGAGGCCGCGCACGCGATGGGGACCCGCAGGCTCACGATCGTGGGCAAGGTGATGCTGCCCGAGGCCATGCCCGGTCTCATCGCGGGTGCGGTGATGACCGTGGTCACGCTCATCTCCTACTCCGCGATGGCCGGCGCCATCGGCGGCGGTGGCCTGGGCGACCTCGCCATCCGCGAGGGCTACCAGCGCTTCAACGACCACTACCTGTGGGCGACCGTCATTTTGTTGATCGTCATCGTGCAGGTGGCGCAGAGCCTCGGCGACCTGCTCGTACGCAGGCTGTCCCGGCGCTGAGCCGCGCCGCGGCCCCCCGCCTTCCCCCACCCCCTCCCGAACTGTCCGGATTCAACGGCGAGGAGAAGTGATGACAGGGACGAAGACGCTGCGGGGGGCCGCTGCGGCGGGTGCGGCCGCGGTCCTGCTGGCGGGCTGCGGCAGCCCCAGTGAGCGGGCGGGCGGCGGCGAGGGGGAGGAGGGCGTCGTGACCCTGAGGGTCGGCGCCACCCCGGTGCCGCACGCGGAGATCCTGGAGTTCGTCGACGAGCGGCTCGCGGCCGACGCCGGTCTGGCCGTCGACGTGGTCGAGTACACCGACTACAACCAGCCGAACGCGGCCTTGGCCGAGGGCGAACTCGACGCGAACTACTACCAGACGGTCCCCTTCCTGGAGGAGTACCTGGAGGGCAACCCGGGCACCGACCTGTCCTACGTGGAGGACGTGCACCTGGAGGCCTTCGGCCTGTACTCCGAGAGCGTCACGGATCTGGAGGACCTCCCCGAGGGCGCCCGGATCGCGGTGCCCAACGACCCGTCGAACATGGACCGCGCCCTGCGGCTGCTCGCCGAGAACGGCGTGGTCACGCTGGCGGAGGACACCCGGGGCCAGGCGTCGGAGTCCGACATCGAGGGCAGCCCCCTGAACGTCTCGGTCACCGCGGTGGAGGCGGCCCAGCTGCCGCGCTCCCTCCAGGACGTGGAGGCGGCCGTCGTGAACGGCAACTACGCCCTGGAGGCGGACCTGCCCGCGGCCGCCCACACGCTGGCGCGGGAGGAGACCGAGGACAACCCCTACGCCAACGGTCTGGTGGTGCGCGCGCAGGACCGGGACTCGCCGGAGCTGGAGCGGCTCAACGAGCTCCTGCACAGCGAGGAGGTGCGGGACTTCATGGAGGAGCGCTGGCAGGGGATCGTCATCCCGGCCGGTCGGGCCTCCGACTGACCGTTACCGTCCGTCCCCGCCTGCGGGGACGGACGGTAACGGTTGAATCTCGGGGAGGTGTCTCTCCGTTGACTCGCCGAGGGGCGTCTGCTTCGGTGATTGGGAGCGCTCCCAAGCGATGTCCACCCGCCACGGAAGGTGCGTACCGAAGCAGTGAGCAACCCGAACGACTTCCCCGAAGGCTTCCTCTGGGGGGCGGCGACCGCCTCCTTCCAGATCGAGGGCGCCACCACCGCCGACGGTCGAGGCCGCAGTATCTGGGACACCTTCGCCGAGACCCCCGGCAAGGTCCTCAACGGGGACACC
The DNA here is from genome assembly GCF_040635075.1 of Nocardiopsis sp. NPDC007018. Taxonomy (NCBI): domain Bacteria; kingdom Bacillati; phylum Actinomycetota; class Actinomycetes; order Streptosporangiales; family Nocardiopsidaceae; genus Nocardiopsis; species Nocardiopsis sp. NPDC007018. Next base: position 138,787 of record NZ_JBEYHA010000002.1, on the reverse strand, counting down.
GGTGACCCCGCCGACGACCACTACCACCGCTACGCCGAGGACGTCGCCCTCATGCGGCGCCTCAACCTCGGCGCGTACCGCTTCTCCGTCGCCTGGCCGCGCGTCGTCCCCGACGGGACCGGCCCCGTGAACCAGGCCGGGCTGGACTTCTACGACCGCCTGGTCGACACCCTCCTGGAGGCCGGTGTCCAGCCCTGGGCCACCCTCTACCACTGGGACCTGCCCCAGCCCCTGGAGGACGCCGGAGGCTGGCCCGCCCGCGACACCGCCTACCGGTTCGCCGAGTACTCGTCGGTGGTCGCCGAGGCCCTCGGCGACCGGGTCGCCCACTGGATGACCATCAACGAACCCTGGTGCGCCGCCTTCCTGGGCTACGAGAACGGCCACCACGCCCCCGGTCGCCAGGACCCCGCCGCGGCCCTGGCCGCCACCCACCACCTGCTGCTCGGCCACGGTCTCGCCGCCCAGGCGATCCGGTCCACCGGCCACCCCTCCAAGGTCGGACTGGCGCACAACCAGGCGGTGATCCGTCCGCACGGGGCCGCCGCCGCCGACGTCCGCGCCGCCCGCCGGGCCGACGGGGTGCGCAACCGCATCTTCACCGACCCCCTGCTCAAGGGCGCCTACCCCGCCGACGTCCTGGCCGACCTCGCCCACGTCAGCGACTTCGCGTTCGTGCGCGACGGCGACCTGGAGACCATCGCCGCGCCCCTGGACTTCCTCGGCATCAACTACTACTCGCCCGAGTTCGTCGCGGGCTCCGCCCAGGGCATCGACCCCGCCCTGGTCAGCGGCGACGGTGACGCCTGGCTGGGCGCGGGCCCCGACGAGGTGCACGTCTCACAGGGGCTCCCCGTCACCCACATGGGCTGGGAGATCGACCCCAGCGGCCTGTACGACGTCCTCCAGCGCCTGGCGGGGGAGAGCGGCGGCATCGACCTCTACGTGACCGAGAACGGCTGCGCGTTCGAGGACACCGTCAGCGAGGACGGCGCGGTCCACGACCCCGACCGCACGGACTACTACGAGGGCCACCTCCGGGCCGCGAAGGAGGCGATCCACGCCGGGGTGCCGCTGCGCGGTTACTTCGCCTGGTCACTTCTGGATAATTTCGAGTGGGCATGGGGATACTCCCGCCGGTTCGGGATCGTCCACGTGGACTACGAGACGCAGGAGCGCGTGGTCAAGGACACCGGACTCTGGTACGCGGAACTGGCCGCGACCGGCCGTTTCCCTGAGCGGTAGACCACCGCGCACGCACCACCGGGTCCGCGGGACGTCCTCGCACGGGCGCCCCGCGGACCTCGTGCGTCCGCACCGTGCCCACCACACCACCGCCGCCGGGCGACCGGCGGCACGACGTCCAAGGAGCCTCGAAGTGGCCAAGAGCGGAGGTCGGCAACGGCCGACCCTGGAGATGGTGGCGGAACGGGCCGGGGTCGGCCGGGGCACCGTCTCCCGGGTGATCAACGGGTCGTCCCAGGTCAGCCCGAGGACCCGGGAGGCCGTCCACGCCGCGATCGCCGAACTGGGCTACAGCCCCAACCAGGCGGCGCGGACCCTGGTCACCCGCCGCACCGACACGATCGCCCTGGTCGTGTCCGAATCGAGGGACCGCCTGTTCGCGGACCCCTTCTTCGCCGACATCATCCGAGGTGTCAGTTCGGTCCTGCACGAGCGGGACCTCCAGCTCATGCTCACCACCGCCAGGGGCGAGGCCGAGCACAAGCGTGTGGGGGAGTACCTCAGCGGTTCGCACGTGGACGGCGCCCTGCTGGTGTCCCTGCACCGGGACGACCCCCTCACCGCGCGGCTGGCCGAGTCCGGGGTCCCCGTGGTGCACGGGGGGCGCCCCTACTCGGAGGCCCAACCCGCGCCGTTCTGCGTGGACATCGACAACCTCGACGGAGCGCGGACGGCCACCCGGTACCTCGTGGACGCCGGGTACTCCCGGATCGCCACGATCACCGGCCCGCAGGACATGAACGCCGGGGTGGAGCGACTGCGCGGCTACCGGGAGAGCATGGCCGGCGCCGGACGCGGGGCGGACCCGCGACTGGAGATCCAGGGCGACTTCAGCGTGGAGGGCGGGGCCCTGGCCATGGCACGCCTGCTCGACCAGGGCGGTAACCCCGACGCGGTCTTCGTCGCCTCCGACATGATGGCGGTGGGCGCGGTCCGCACCCTGCGCGAACGGGGGCTGAGCGTGCCCGGGGACGTCGCCGTGGTCGGGTTCGACGACACCCTCATGTCCCGGCACAGCGACCCGGCGCTCACCACCGTCCACCAGCCGACCGTCCGGATGGGGCAGGAGATGGCCCGGCTCCTCGTGGACGTGGCGATCCCGCGCACCGCCGAGTCCGAGACCATCCTGCTCGACACTCGGCTCGTGGTGCGCGACTCCGCCTGAGACCGGCCCCGCGGGCCCCGCCACCGGGGACGTTCGCCCCGCGTGAGCGCTGGACTCCCATGTGCCGCCTGTGCGAGGCTGGTCGCGATTGCGCGGAAGACGGTGGGGGCACATGAAGTCGACGCGGGAACCGACCCATTCCAGGTGCGCGATTTCCGCGTGCGGCTGGTGCGACCGGGACGGCGACCGTTGCCGGTTCTGCGCCGGGACGGGGTGGTGGCGGCCGGAGCGGCCGCACCGGGAGGTCAACGGGCTGGTCGTCTGGCACCGGGTCGAGGAGCCCTGCCGGGGCTGCGCCGGGACCGGCAAGGAGCACAGCTCGACGGCGGCGTCCTGAGCCCGGCGCGGGGCGGACTCCCCTCGCCCGGCCGGTGCCGGCCCGTGAGCCGCGAGGGGATCGCGAACCGAACGTGGAGGAACATTGCGCTGGGTCACCTATCTGTCGCCGAGCGGCGGCGGTGCGCGCGCGGGCGCGCTGGACGACGGTGACGTGATGGGCAGCCCGGGGTCACAGGGCCTCGGCGAACTGCTGGAGGGCGGCGCGCAGGCCCTGGCGGCCGCGCACGCGCGCGCCGTGGACGGCGCGATCGAGATCATCGTGGAACCCGAGGCGCGCATGTGCGCCCCGGTGACCCCCGCCGAGCCGGTCCCGGTCCTGGCGGGCGACCGCGAGACGCTGGTCGCCCCGGAGCTGGTGAGGGGGGCCGACGACGCGGTGACGGCGCGGGCCCGTTCCGCCCGGGTGGGCGTGGCCGCCCTGAGCGGGGGGTCGGGGACCTCGAGCGCCTACACCCCGGCCTGCCTGTGGCTGGACGCGGAGGGTGTGCCGGTGCAGCTCGTCCTCGGCCCGGTCCTGACCACCGCCGACGAACTGTCCGGCGCGGCGGTGGAGCTGAGTACCTCGGTGGACGACCGGGAGAACGGGCGGGGCCGGGTCGATCCCGGGCACCCGTGGCTGGCCTCGGGCCCGGGGCGGGTCCGGGCGCTGCTTCCGGTGGCCACCCCGGACTTGGAGGCGAACGACGAGTTGTTCGTGGACGCCGGGGAGCTGGGCACGTACGAGGTCAGGGTGGGGTCCCAGGTCTGAGGGGTCCGCCCCCGGGCCCGGCCGTGGCTCAGGGGGTGAACTCCCAGTGCCAGGGCTCGAAGCCGTCCCTGGCCCACTCGGGGTTGTGCCAGCCGTGTTCGGGCGCGTGGTCGAGCATCCACCGGTGCTCCGGGGCGTCCAGCTCGTTCACGCCGCCGCACAGGTCCACGGCGAGGCCGAGCCCGTGCGCGCTGGTGCCCGGCCGGGCCGCCATCCCCGGAAGCATCTCCTGGAAGAGGCGGACTTGCTCGTGGTAAGGCCGGTAGGAATCGGTCACACACATGGGGCGGCCGAACTTTGACCGAAAGTCCCGGTCGAGGGCGACGAAAGCGGTCGCGGCGTCCGCGCGCAGCCGCTCACCGGCCTGAGGCAGCGGGCACAGCAGCGTCTGCGGCACCCGGCCGTTCTCGACGTCGGCGGACCCGCCCTTCTCCGCGCAGCCCTCGGGCGCCTCCCGCTCCGGCGGCCCGGCCGTCCGGGCCTCCTTCCCGGGGGCCGGGGCGGCGGCCATGGCCTTCTCCAGGCGGGTCTGCTGGTCCAGCAGCCTCTCGGACCTCTCCTCCTGCGCGGTGATCGCCGCCTCGGCCGCCTCACGCGCGTCCTCGGCCGCCTCGGTGGCCTCGGCCTGTTCCCGCTCGGCGGTCCGCGCGGCCTCGGCCAGCGTGTCCGAGGCGACCCGTGAGGCCCGCGCGCGGGCGAGGTCGGCGGAGCGGTGCTCCCCGAACAGCGTGAGGTAGGAACCCCGTTCCAGGGCCCGTGTGGGGCCCTCCGGATCGATCCAGGCCCGCATGGGGCTCAGGTCGACGCCCTTGTAGGCCCCGGCCGCCTGGCGTGCCGCGCCCAGCCGGGTGCCCTCGTGGCGCCGTTCGGCCGCGTCGGCGCGGGACTCGGCCGACTCCCGCCGACCGGTGAGCTCGTCGAGCCGGGCGCTCTCCTCCTCGTAGGCGCTGATCCTCTCCTGGGCGCTCTCGCGGAGGGAGGCGACCTCGGCGCGGGCCGTCGCCAGCTCCACCCGTAGGCGGTCCAGGTCGCTCTGGTCCGGATCGGTGACGTCGGCGCCCGCGGGGGCGCACGCGAGGGCCAACAGCAGCGCGGTGCCCAACGGCAGGGCGGTGTGGACCGAAAAGCGAAGAATCACGCGGTTCCATCGCGAACGGTGGTCAGGGTCCGGAGGAAGGGAGTCATCACTCCGAGTGATCGGACCGGGGCGCGCCGAGGTGCGCATTTCCGCCTCCCCCTTCGGGCCTGCGTCTACGTGCTGTCACGATGTCACGCAGAAGTGATCTTCCCGAGGAAGTTGGCGGTGTGTCCAAATAGTTACCTCAATGTCCGACGGGTTTTCGGTCGCCCATCCTGACCTGGGAGATTGGCCCTAATGCGGACTGGGTGGGGATTACGGTCGCCGATGACCCCGGATGATCTTGCTTGATGGGCATCAATCGCCCGAAGCGAGCCCTTCTCGCCCATTGGTACGCTATGCACCGCACGCGCACCACGACAGTGTTGGTGCGCCGCGCCTCTCCTCCCAGGCGAGTCCGGCGGACAGTCTTCACATCTCCCCACACTCCCACTGCTTCCTGCTTCTGGTGGACCACTGTGGCCATGGCGACCTTCCGGTCTGGAGCGGTCCGAATCCCTGGGTCCAACAGCCGTTCGAGGCGGTGACACGAAAGGTTGCGAGGGTCCGTGTCGACACGAGCGACGAAAAGCGGGGCCAGCGCTCAGAGCGAGGCAGCGCAGGCCGACAACGCCGATGCCCAGCCCCGGCGCAGAGCCATCTGGTGGCGGCCACGTAACTGGCGGGTGCGCTCCCGACTGGTGGCCCTCATCGTCATCCCGACCGCCGTGGCGCTCGCGCTCGGTGGTCTGAGGGTCTACGAGGCCTCGGTCTCCACCGTCACCCACGCGCACATCGAGGACCGCGCCCAGGTGGGCGTCCTCATCGTGGACCTGGCCAACCAGCTGGGCCGCGAGCGCACGGCCAGCGCCGTCTTCATCTCCGACAACGCGGACCCGGACCGGCGCTCGGCCGACCTCCGCCAGGAGATGGAGACCGAGCGGGCCGCCACGCTCGACCTCCAGAGCACCCTGAACGCCCGTCTCGACGAGATGGGCGCGATGGACGGCGACCTCGCGCAGACCCGACTCGCGGCGATGCGGAGCCAGCTCTCCACGCTGGAGTCCCTGCGCACCGAGGTCGACTCCACCCGCATCACGGTCCTGCCGGTCGTCACCAAGTACCGGACGATCGCCCGGTCGCTCTCGGACTTCAACCAGACGATCGCGGACGAGACCAACGACACCGAGCTCCGCGAGGCCGTGCGCGCCCTCACCGCGCTGTCGAACGCCCGCGACCAGCTCTCCTACGAGACCGCGCTGATGGGCCACTCCCTGGCCCGCAACACGATGACCGGCGGCATCGCCGAGGCGATCGACTCCAGCCGGGCCCGCTACGAGAACGAGATCTCGAACTTCATCCAGGCGGCCTCGCCCGAGCAGCGCGCGGTCTTCGACGAGAACTTCACCGGCCTGGAGGTCAGCCAGGTATCCACCATGCGTATGCGCGTCATGTACCGCGCCGACCGCGGTGACCCGCTGACCAACGTCACGCCCAACGACGGCCCCGAGGACTACGCGGCCATCGCCGACACCGCGCTGGAGCGCCTCCAGACGGTCGAGTCGACCCTTGCCACGGGCATCGCCTCCGACGCCAACGAGCTGCGCGGCCAGGCCCTGTTCCGCACGATCATGGACCTCATCATCGTCGCGGGCGTGCTCCTCGCCGTCTTCGTCCTCACCTCCCTGGTGGTCCGCTCCCTGGTGCGCCCGCTGCGCACCCTGGAGGACGGCGCGCGCCGCGTCGCCGAGCGCGACCTGCCCGACGCGATCAACCGGATGCAGGAGGCCGGCACGGCCCCCGAGTCGGTCCGGGTCACCCCCATCGAGGTGCACACCCACGACGAGATCGGCGAGGTCGCCCGCGCCTTCGACGATGTCCACCGCGTCGCCCTGACCCTGGCCTCCGACGAGGCGGGTCTGCGCAGCAACGTCAACGCGATGTTCGTCAACCTGTCCCGCCGGAGCCAGACCCTGGTGGAACGGCAGCTGCGCCTGATCGACGGTCTGGAGCAGTCCGAGCAGGACGCCGACCGCCTCTCCGACCTCTTCCAGCTGGACCACCTCGCCACGCGCATGCGGCGCAACAACGAGAACCTGCTGGTCCTGTCCGGCCAGGACAACACCCGCAAGTGGGCCCAGCCCGTCCCGCTGGTCGACGTCCTGCGGGGCGCGGTCTCCGAGGTCGAGCAGTACGAGCGCGTCAACGTGCGCGCCCCCTCCCACATCTCGGTCCTCGGCCGCCCGGTCAACGACGTCATCCACCTCGTGGCCGAGCTGGTGGAGAACGCCACGTCGTTCTCCCCGCACGACACCGAGGTGCTGGTCAGCGCCAAGATCATGGACAACGGCTCCGTGCAGGTCGACGTGACCGACAGCGGTATCGGCATGGCCCCGGAGGACCTGGCGGCGATCAACGCCCGCCTGGCCGCCCCGCCGGTCATCGACGTCGCGGTCTCGCGCCGCATGGGCCTGTTCGTGGTCTCGCGCCTAGCGCACCGCCACGGCATCCGGATGAGCCTCAAGGAGGCGCACGGCGGCGGCACCACCGCCAGCGTCGTCTTCCCGCCCGACCTGCTCATCACCCCGGTCGAGGGCCAGCACGCCCTCGGCGGCCCCGGGGCCCGTCCCGAGCTGTCCGCCGGTGCCCCCGACACCTTCGCCGACGCCGAGGCGGCCTTCGCCGCCAGCCCCGCCGCCGAAGAGCCGAACGACCCCTGGAACAGCCAGGACGCGGGCGGCCTCGGAGGCGACCTGGGCGGTCTGCCCAAGCGCAAGCCCACCGGCGGCCGTCCCGAGGAGCACCCGCCCAGCGGCCAGGACCTGTGGAGCACCACCAGCTCGGAGTCGGTCTGGGAGGCGCCCAGCCGCGCCGAGGGCCTCTCGCCCAACAGCGGCCTGACCGACGGCCCCGGCTCGGTCGTGGACCCCTACGACGTGCCGGAGGAGGACGAGCCGAAGCAGCAGGAGACCACCGGTCGCAGCCTCTTCGACCCGGCCCCCCGCACCACGGACACGGGTTCGTTCAGCGCACCGAACTCCGGAGCGTTCCGCCGTCCCACCGACACGGGCGCGTTCTCGCGCCCCGCCCCGGAGACGGACGCCCTCGGCCGGCCCGCCGAGTCCGAGAGCCGGTCCGCCGACTCCTACGACGCGTTCGGCACGGGCACGCACCGGAGCGGGGCCTTCGAGACCGGCTCGCGGGACGGCGCCCGGCCCGAGCGCCCCGCCGCTCCGGCGCGCGGTGAGGACAACACCGAGACGTTCCCGGCGATCTCCTCGTGGGACACCGGAGCCCAGCAGCCGCACCAGGCACCCGCGCAGGCCCAGCAGCCCCAGCAGGCCGAGCCGAACACCACCGGCACCTGGCGCTCCGGAGGCGGCGACTCCCGGGAGGGCTACGGCTCCACCGCCTACCTGTCGCGCCGCTACGGCGGCAGCCAGGGCCCGAACAGCACCGTCGTCCCGGCCGCCCCGGCGGGCGGGGACGCCGACTCGCTGCCGATCTTCGACGCCATCGAGTCCAACTGGTTCAAGCGCCGTACCGGGGGTCCCACCGTGGACACCACCGAGACCGGCCCGATCCAGCAGGTGCCCGCGGCGCCCCAGGAACCCCAGGAACCGCAGCGGACCCGCAGGGACGCCGCCGTCCAGCAGCCCGAGGCGGGCAACCGCTCCGAGCAGGAGTGGAACTCCGCGGCCGACCGCGGATGGAAGGCCGCGCGCACCGCGGCCGAGCCGCTCGCGGGCGGACTGACCACCTCCGGCTTGCCAAAACGGGTTCCCAAGGCAAACCTAGTTCCTGGTACCGCACCCAAGCCGGAGAACTTCAAGCAGATGCCCACCCGGAGCGCGGACCGTGTCCGCAACCGTTTCTCGGGCTTCCAGAAGGGCGTCCGCGACGGTCGGAACCGGCTCGGCGACAGTTCGACAGAGGAGTGACCCAAGTGACCAGTGGTGGGACGGGGTCCCTCACAGTCCCGGAAGCCGGATGCAATAGCATCTACCGAGCTTCTCGGACGCGCCACACCCATCGCTTGACGAGAGCGGAACACCAGACTCCCGGTCACCCCCACGGGAGGGGCCGGGTGGTTCGCAAAGGCAGTGCTGTCACATGCCGTGCCGGCGGTAGCAGTGCCCACAGATCGACCGGCGAACTTGGACAGGAGATCAGATGAGTCGACAGGTGAATGAACTCAACTGGTTGATCACTGACTTTGCCGACCGGGTCCCCGATGTCGCCCACGCGATCGTCGTCTCCTCTGACGGCCTTCCGTTGGCTTCGTCCGCGGGCTTCCCGGCCGACCGGGCCGACCAGTTGGCCGCCATCGCCTCTGGCCTGTCCAGCCTGACCCAGGGCGCGGCCAGGGTGTTCGAGGGTGGAGCGGTCGCCCAGACCGTCGTGGAGATGGAGCGGGGGCTGATGCTGATCATGGCGATCAGCGACGGCTCCTGTCTCGCGGTCCTCGCGGCGGCCGAGAGCGACCTGGGTCTGGTCGCGTACGAGATGACCCTGCTCGTCGAGCGGGCGGGGCGGGCGCTGACACCAACGGCGCGCACCTCGGGAATCCACTGATCCACCACCGACAGGAGGAAGTGGTGGCACCTCACAGTAGAGATGCCGGGAGCGCCTCGTGGTTCGGACAACAGCCGGGCCATCCCTCCACAGGAGGGATGCCCGCGGTTCCGGGCGGCGGAGATGTTCCTCGACCAATCCAACAACCGTATGACCAACGACCCGCGCCGGGCAGCGCCCCCAGTTCGCTGGTGCGTCCCTACGCGGTCACCAAGGGCCGTACCAAGCCGAAGTCGCAGCTTCCCCTGGAGGCTCTGATCTCGGCCACCGCGGCGGCCCGGAACGAGTCAGGGACGCTGACGCCCGAATGGCAGGCGATCAGCGACCTGTGTCGGGAGTGGCGATCCGTGGCGGAGATCTCCGCGCTACTGCGGATGCCTCTCGGCGTGGCGCGGGTGCTTGTGGCGGACATGTCCGAGCAGGGACTGGTCCAGATCAGGTCTTCGCTCAACAACGACGCTCGCCCCAACACCAACCTGCTTGAAAGGGTGCTCAGTGGACTTCGCAAGCTCTAGCCCAGCCGAGGAAGGCGGTGCTGGGGGGAACGCGATGACGTCGGTCAAGATCGTCGTCGCCGGGGGCTTCGGTGTCGGGAAGACGACATTCGTTGGCTCCGTCTCCGAGATCGTGCCGCTGACGACCGAGGCGGTCATGACCAGCGCCAGCGTCGGGGTGGACGACCTCGCCAAGACGCCGGACAAGCAGACCACGACCGTCGCCATGGACTTCGGCCGTGTCTCCCTCGACTCCGACCTGATCCTGTACCTGTTCGGCACCCCCGGGCAGCACCGGTTCTGGTTCATGTGGGACGACCTGGTCAAGGGCGCCATCGGCGCGGTCGTGCTGGTGGACACGCGACGTCTGGCCGACTGCTTCCCCGCGATCGACTACTTCGAAGAGGCGCGTCTGCCCTTCATCGTGGGCATCAACGGGTTCGACGGCTACTACCCCCACGCGGCCGACGAGGTCCGGGACGCGCTCACGCTCAGCCCGGAGATCCCCATCGTCCAGGTGGACGCCCGTGACAAGGCCTCCACCAAGTCGACGCTCATCACCCTCGTCGAGCACGCGATCACGGTGGGGGACCCCGAGGGCGCGGCCGGGCAGCAGCCCACCTCCACCGGGGGCCAGAACTCCTGGCGCTGACCAGGAGCTGCCCCGGGCCGGGGTCCCACACGGAGTACGGCCCGGTTCCCGCATGTCGGGAACCGGGCGTCCGTGTCCCGCGCGACCTGGCATCATGACGGGATGACCTCCTCCCATCCCGACGCGGCCGAGACGACCCGACGGTTCCGAGACGTGGCCGAACGGGTGCTGGACGCCCTCTTGGCGGACGACCCCGAATGGGCCCTGGGCCTGGGAGACACCCGGTGGGCCCACCGGCTCACCGACCACTCCGACGAGGCCGACTCCCTCCGGGTGAGCCTCCTGACCGACGCGCTCGGCTCCCTCGACGAGATCGACCCCGACCTGCTCGCGGCCGACGACCTGGTGGACCTGGAGATGCTGCGCACCAGGGTCAGCGCCGACCTGTGGCACACCACGGAACTGCGCCCGCGTTCCTGGGACCCGCTCGTGCACTCTCCCGGCGAGGTCCTGTACACGCTTGTGGAACGCGAGCTCCTGCCCCCGCAGGAGCGCCTGGCGGCCCTGACGGCGCGCTGCGCCGCCCTTCCGGCCTACCTCGAGACCGCCCGTACCCGCCTGTCCGAGGGCCCGGGTATGCCCCGCGTGCACGTGGAGACCGCGCTGGGTCGGCTGGAGGGCGCCCGCGCGATGCTCACCCGGGACCTGCCCGCCCTCGCGGCCCGGTTCCCCGGAGCCGCCCCAGCGGGGCTGGAGGAGGCGCGCACGGCCGCCCTGGCCGCCCTCGACGCCCACACCTCCTGGCTGCGCGTCGAGCGCGAGTTCGCCGACGCGGACCCCCGGCTGGGCGCCCGCCGCTTCGCCGCCCAGCTCTGGTACACCCTGGACTCCGAACTCACCCCGGAGGCGCTCCTGGTACGCGCCGAGAGCGACCTCCTGGCCACGGAGGAGGCGCTCGCCGAGGCGGCGTCCGCGTACGCGGACGAACCGAGCCGCCCCGGCCAGGTCGCCGAGGTACTCGCGGCGCTGGCCGACGAGTTCGCGATCGGTGCCGAGGAGGTCGTTCCCGCCTGTACCGGTGCCCTCGCCCACCTGCGCACCCGGGTCCGGGAGCTGGACCTGGCGACCGTCCACGACGACCCGGTCGAGGTCGTCCCGATGCCGGACGCCCGCCGGGGCGTGGCCGTCGCGTACTGCGACGCGCCCGGGCCGCTGGCCCCCGACGCACGCACCCAGCCCACCCTCGTCGCCGTGGCGCCGCCGCCCGAGGAGTGGGACGCCGAGCGCCGGGCCTCCTTCCTGCGCGAGTACAACGCGGGCCTGCTGCGCGACCTGATGGTCCACGAGGCGATGCCCGGGCACGCCCTCCAACTCGCGCACGCCGCCCGCCACCGGGGCGGCACCCGCGTGCGTTCGGCGCTGGGCAGCGGAACCTTCGTCGAGGGGTGGGCGGTCCACGCGGAGGAGGTCCTGGCCGGGCACGGCTGGACCGACGGAACCGACCCCGCCTCCCGGCGCGCCAACCTGGGACTGCGCCTGGTCCAGCTCAAGATGCGCCTGAGGTCCGTCCTCAACGCGATCCTGGACGTGCGCGTGCACACGGAGGGCCTCACCGAGCGCGAGGCCGTCGCCCTGCTGACCGAACGCGGCCACCAGGAGGAGGGCGAGGCCGTCGGCAAGTGGCGGCGCGCCCTGCTCACCAGCGCCCAGCTGTCCACCTACTACGTCGGCTACGCGGAGGTCTCCGACATCGCCCGCGACCTGGCCCGGGCACGGCCCCACGAGCCGGTCGGCCGCCTGCACGACGCCATGCTGGCCCACGGCAACCCCTCCCCGCGCCACCTGCGTACCCTGCTGGGTCTGTGAACCGGGGGGCCGCGCCGCCCCGGCGCGCGCCACGGCCCCGCCCGGCCCCGCGCCACCCCGGGCCCCAAGGTCCGGCGCTTCACCCGCCCGGCGCTTCTATGCTGGACGCGCAGCACGAAACGGTCAGGCGAGGGGAGCGGACGAGCCATGCGCGGTGCCCACGACGATCCCGCGGACGGACCCGACCGGCTCCCCGGAGCGGGAACCGGGACCCCGGACGGCCACGAACGCCTCTGGACGCCGCACCGCATGGCCTACGTCAAGGGCGAGGGACGCCCCACCGGTCCCGGCGCTGACGACGGCTGCCCCTTCTGCCGTGCCCCCGGCCTCACCGACGAGGAGGGGCTGGTGGTGGCCCGCGGCCGCACCGCCTTCGTCGTCCTCAACCTCTACCCCTACAACAGCGGCCACCTCATGGTGTGCCCCTACCGGCACGTCGCCGAATACTCCGCGCTGGACGAGGAGGAGACCGCCGAGGTCGCCGCGCTCACCCAGCGGGGCCTGCGCACGCTCACCGAGGCCTACCAGCCCGCAGGGTTCAACGTCGGCATGAACCTCGGTACCGTGGCCGGTGCCGGGATCGCCGCCCACCTGCACCAGCACGTCGTGCCCCGATGGGGAGGCGACACCAACTTCATGCCCGTGATCGGCCAGACCAGGGTCCTGCCCGAGATGCTGGAGCGGACCCGCGCCCGACTGGCCGAACTCTGGCCCCGCGAGTGAGACCGGGACCGCCGCCCGACCCCGCCCCGCCCGACCCCGGGGGCGACGCCACCCCCAGCGGGGGCTGATCCCACCCTGACGACCGTTCCCGCCCTACGATCACTAGAAGACATGCTGAGAATCCTTCGCCCCATGATCTCCCGGGTCACCGCCCCGCTCGGCCGGAGCCTGGCCCGTATCGGCCTGACACCCAACATCGTCACCATCGTCGGTGCCGCCGGTGTGGTCGTCAGCGCCCTCTACTTCTACCCCCGCGGACAGCTCTACGCGGGTTCGGTGGTCATCACCGTCTTCGCGCTCTTCGACATGCTCGACGGGGCGGTGGCCCGGGCCAAGGACAGCGCCAGCGCGTTCGGCGCCTTCCTCGACTCCAGCCTCGACCGGGTGGCCGACGCCGCGATCCTCGCCGGGCTCATGTGGTGGTTCGTGGGCGACGGTGACGACCCCGTGCTCGCGGGGCTCACCCTGTTCTGCCTGATCAGCGGTTTCATGGTCTCCTACATCAAGGCGCGCGCGGAGGGCCTGGGCGTCAACTGCGACGTCGGCGTGGCCGAACGCACCGAACGCCTCATCATCGTGCTGGTCGCGGTCGGCCTCAGCGAGCTCGGCGTCCCCTACATCCTCGCGGGCGGCCTGTGGCTCCTGGCCGTCATGAGCCTGCTCACCGTCCTCCAGCGCCTCGTGGAGACACGGGCCCGCCTCAACGACCCCGGCTTCACCCGGGGCGACGGCGAGGACGAGAAGACCAGCAACGGCGCCTGAGCGCGCCCCGGAGGGAACGAACGGACGAGGAAGCGACGTGGACGAACGCATGGCCGATCTGGCCTACTCGGCGGGATGGGCGCTGGTCCGCCGCGGACCGGACGGGGCGGGCCGGGCGGTGTTCCGCGGGCTTGCCGACCGGTCCTGGCGCGCCCACGACGACGCCACCCGGGGCCTGGAACGCAACCTGCGCAGGCCGCTCGGCCCGAACGCCACGGACGCCCAGCTCAGGGCGTTGTCCAAAGCGGGTATGCGCTCCTACATGCGCTACTACCACGAGATGTTCCGCCTGCCCGCCCTGAGCCGCGGGCAGATCCTCGGCCGGACCCGCCAGACCGGGATCGAGGCGCTGGAGGAACACGTGCGCTCCGGGCGCGGCGTGGTCGCGGCCCTGCCGCACATGGGCAACTGGGACCACGCCGGAGCCTGGATCGCCGCTCGCGGCACCCCGCTGACCACCGTGGCGCAGCGGCTGCGGCCCGAGAGCCTGTACCGGAGGTTCACCGCCCACCGCGAGTCCCTGGGCATGGAGGTGCTGCCGCTCGACGGCGGGGCCGCCAACACCGTCGGCGTCCTCTCCCGCCGTCTGCGCGCGGGCGGGCTCGTCTGCCTGCTCGCCGACCGCGACATCAACGGCACCGGTCTGGAGGTGGACCTGTTCGGAGAGCGTGCGCGCGTCCCCTCCGGGCCCGCCGCGCTGGCCCTGAACACCGGCGCCGCCCTCATGCCGGTCTCCCTCTGGTACGACGGCCCGTACTGGAACATCCGCGTCCACGACGAGGTGCCCGTGGCGACCGGCGCCACCCGCACCCGGCGCATCCACCGGACCACCCAGGAACTCGTTCGGGTCTTCGAGGGCGCCATCGCCGAGCACCCCGAGGACTGGCACATGCTCCAGCCCGTCTTCAGCGCCGACCACGAGGCCGACCGGGCCCGACGCCACCGGCACGGGACGCTCGCGGAACGGGGCCGGTGATCGGCCGGTGATCCGGCCACCGGACCGGACCGTCCCCCCGGACACGGTCTCCGAGAAGGACAGGAGCGGGATGCGCGTCGGGATCGTCTGCCCCTACGCCTGGGACGTGCCCGGCGGGGTGCAGCAGCACGTGGGCGACCTCGCCGAGGCGCTCGCGGCGATGGGCCACCAGGTCTCCGTGCTCGCCCCGCTGGGCGACCCCGGCCACCCGGTCCCGCCCTACCTGGTTCCGGCCGGACGGCCCGTCCCGGTGCCCTACAACGGCTCCGTGGCCCGGCTCAGCTTCGGGCCGCGCACGGCGGGCCGGGTGCGCCGGTGGATCAGCGGGGGCGGCTTCGACCTGCTGCACGTCCACGAACCCGCCGCGCCCAGCGTCTCCCTTCTGGCCTGCTGGGCGGCGGACGGACCCATCGTGGCGACCTTCCACACCTCGAACCCGCGCTCGCGTGCCATGGCGGCGGGCTCCGGAGCGCTGCGCTCGGCCCTGGAGAAGATCAACGCCCGCGTGGCGGTTTCCGAGGCCGCCCGGCGCACCCTCGTCGAACACGTGGGCGGCGACGCCGTGCTCATCCCCAACGGGGTGTCCGTGCGCCGTTTCGCGCACGCCGCGCCGCTGCCCGGGTGGCCGGGGCGGGGCGGCTCCATCGGGTTCCTCGGACGCCTGGACGAACCCCGCAAGGGCCTGGCCACCCTCCTCGCGGCCTTCGCCCGGATGGCGCCGCACCGGCCCGGACTGCGCCTGCTCGTCGCCGGGCCGGGGGAGGCCGACCTGTCCGGAGTACCGGACCACCTGCGCGAGCGCGTGGTCCTCCTCGGCCGTCTCGACGACGCGGACAAGGTCCGCGCCTACCACTCCACGGACGTGTTCTGCGCCCCCAACCTGGGCGGGGAGAGCTTCGGCATCGTCCTCACCGAGGCCATGTCGGCCGGGGCCGCCGTCATCGCCAGCGACATTCCCGCGTTCGCGGCCGTCCTGGGCGGCGGCACCGCCGGTGAGCTCTTCCGGGCGGGCGACCCCGACCATCTCGCCGAACGGGCCGGGGCCCTGCTCGACGCGCCCGAACGCCGAACCCGGCTGTCGGAGGCCGCACGCGGGGCCGTCCGGGCCTATGACTGGGACACCGTCGCCGCCGACATCGCCCACGTGTACGCGACCGTGCTGTCATGGGACGACCGGGCCGGGGTGAGGCTGGGCGCCCGGCGTCCGCCCGCGCGGGGTGAGTCGCCCTGATCGAGGACGTCGGCTTCGTCGGTCTGGTCGCGGGGCTCCTGCTCGCGCTGGTCCTGCTCGGCTTCTACCTCTCGTGGCGCGCCACCCGGCTCGACCGCCTCCACCACCGCGTGGAGACCGCGGGCGCGGCCCTGGACGCCGCGCTGCTGCGCCGCGCCGCGGCCGTCCTGGACCTTGCCGCCGACCCCGGACTGGACCGCGCGACCGCCGCGCTCCTGGCGGCCGCGGCCAACGACGCGCGCCGTGCCGGGGAGGGGGAGCGCGAACTCGCCGAGAGCGGACTCTCCAGGGTGCTGCGCGCCACCCTGGACGGCACGCCGACCGGCGCGTCCACGGACCGCCTCGGCGAGGTCGCCGTGGCGGCGCGCGGCGTCCACCTGGCACGGGTCTTCCACAACGACGCCGTGTCCGACACCCGGCGCGCGCGCCGGTCCCGCCTGGTCCGCGTCCTGCGCCTGGCGGGCACCGCCGCGCTGCCCGACTACTTCGAGATGGACGACCGGCAGCCCCGCCTCTGACCCCGGTGCGCGCCCCGGAGCGAAGTGGTCTGACGTCACACCCCAATTATCGGGCCCGGCGTCAGACCAAAAAAGGTGGTGGAACTAGGATGGGACGCCGGTCGACCGGTGCGCGCAACCGACCGCCCGGCCCCACCCAACCGAAGGAACGGGAGACCACCACCGTGGCCACCAACGCAGCGAACACCTCCGACAACGCCGTCGGCACCCAGCGCGTCAAGCGCGGTATGGCCGAACAGCTCAAGAACGGCGTCATCATGGACGTCGTCACCCCCGAGCAGGCCAAGATCGCCGAGGACGCCGGCGCGGTCGCCGTCATGGCCCTGGAGCGGGTCCCCGCCGACATCCGCAGGGACGGCGGCGTCGCGCGCATGTCCGACCCCGACATGATCGACGGCATCGTCGAGGCGGTCTCCATCCCGGTCATGGCCAAGGTCCGGATCGGACACTTCGTCGAGGCCCAGGTCCTGGAGTCGCTCGGCGTGGACTTCGTCGACGAGTCCGAGGTCCTCACACCCGCCGACGAGGCGTACCACATCGACAAGTGGGCGTTCACCGTCCCGTTCGTCTGCGGGGCCACCAACCTCGGCGAGGCCCTGCGGCGGATCGCCGAGGGCGCCGCGATGATCCGCTCCAAGGGCGAGGCCGGGACCGGCAACGTCGTCGAGGCCACCCGGCACATGCGCTCGCTCCGCGGTGAGATCAGGCGGCTGGGCACCCTCGACGAGCCCGAGCTGTTCGGCGCGGCCAAGGAGCTGCGTGCCCCGTACGAGATCGTCAAGGAGGTCGCGCGCCTGGGCAAGCTGCCCGTTCCGCTGTTCTCCGCCGGAGGCGTGGCCACCCCCGCCGACGCCGCCCTCATGCGCCAGCTCGGTGCGGAGAGCGTCTTCGTGGGGTCGGGCATCTTCAAGTCCGGCGACCCGGCCAGGCGGGCCGACGCCATCGTGCAGGCCACCCTGCACTACGAGGACCCCGCGGTGATCGCCCGCGTCTCGCGCGGCCTGGGCGAGGCCATGGTCGGCATCAACCTGGACGAACTGTCGGACTCCCAGCGCTACGCCGCGCGCGGCTGGTAGACGTCCCGCCGACCACCGAACGCACGACGACGAGGCAGCACGTGACCGCCAACCCCACCATCGGTGTCCTCGCCCTCCAGGGCGACGTCGCCGAACACGTCCGGATGCTCGACGACCTCGGCGTGGCCACCGCGCGGGTGCTGTCCGCCGAACGGCTCGCCACCGTCGACGCGCTGGTGATCCCCGGCGGCGAGTCGACCACCATCTCCAAACTCGCCGTCCGCCACGGGCTGATGGGTCCGCTCCGCGAACGCGTCGCCCGGGGGATGCCCGTCTACGGGACGTGCGCGGGCATGATCATGCTGGCCGACCGGCTCCTCGGGGGAACCGCCGACCAGGAGACCCTCGGCGGTATCGACATGACCGTTCGCCGCAACGCCTTCGGGCGGCAGGCGGAGTCCTTCGAGACCGGGGTGCGGATCGACGGCGTCGGCGGCGACCCGTTCGACGCGGTGTTCATCCGCGCCCCGTGGGTGGAGTCGGTCGGACCGGGGGTGACGGTCCTCGGAAGCGTTAACGGAACGGGTGGGGCCGGTAGGATCGTCGCCGTACGACAGGGCGGCCTGATGGCGACGTCCTTCCATCCCGAACTGACCGGCGACACGCGTATCCACCGCCTCTTCGTCGACATCGCGAAAGGACATGCATGAGCGGCCACTCCAAGTGGGCCACCACCAAGCACAAGAAAGCCGTCATCGATGCCAAGCGCGGCAAGCTGTTCGCCAAGCTGATCAAGAACATCGAGGTGGCCGCGCGTACCGGTGGCGGGGACCCCGAAGGGAACCCGACGCTCTACGACGCCATCCAGAAGGCGAAGAAGAACTCGGTGCCCTCCGACAACATCGAGCGCGCCCGCAAGCGCGGCTCCGGTGAGGAGGCGGGCGGCGCCGAGTGGCAGACCATCATGTACGAGGGCTACGCCCCCGGCGGTGTGGCGCTGCTCGTGGAGTGCCTGACCGACAACCGCAACCGCGCCGCCTCCGAGGTGCGCGTGGCCGTCACCCGCAACGGCGGCAACATGGCCGACGCCGGCTCGGTGTCGTACATGTTCAACCGCAAGGGCGTCGTGATCGTGCCCAAGGAGGGCACCTCCGAGGACGACGTGACGATGGCGGTTCTCGAGGCCGGGGCGGAGGACGTCGAGGACATCGGCGAAGCCTTCGAGATCGTCTGCGAGGCCACCGACCTGGTCCAGGTCCGTACCGCGCTCCAGGAGGCGGGCATCGACTACGAGTCCGCCGACTCCAGCTTCCTGCCGACCATGGAGGTCCCGGTCGACGCCGAGGCCGCCAAGAAGGTCATGCGGGTGGTCGACGCGCTGGAGGACTCCGACGACGTCCAGAACGTCTTCACCAACGCCGACATCCCCGACGAGGTCATGGCCCAGCTCTGAGGCCGGGACCCGTCCGGGACCACGCGTGAACGCCCGTGGCCGCGTCCCCTCGGGGGACGCGGCCACGGGCGTTGCCGGGTCCGGTCAGGGCAGACGGCGCAGGACCTCGGCGGCGAACTCGTCGGTCCCCGCCTCGCCGCCCAGGTCGCGGGTGCGCACCCGGCCCTCGGCCAGGACGGCGCGGACCGCGTCCATCATCTGGCCGCCCGCCTCGGGGTGGCCGAGGTGGTCCAGCATCATCGACGCCGACCACAGCGCCCCCAGCGGGTTGGCCACGCCCTTGCCCGCGATGTCGGGGGCCGAGCCGTGCACCGGCTCGAACATGGAGGGGTAGTCGCGCTCCGGGTTGAGGTTGGCGGAGGGGGCGATCCCGATCCCGCCCGCGACCGCCGCGGCCAGGTCGCTGAGGATGTCGCCGAACAGGTTCGAGCCCACGATCACGTCGAACCGCGCCGGGTCCAGCACGATCTTGGCCGCCAGCGCGTCGATGTGCTCCTGGTCCCAGACCACGTCCGGGTGCAGTGCGGCCCGCTCGGCCACCAGCTCGTCCCAGAACGGCATGGTGTGCACGATCCCGTTGGACTTGGTGGCGGAGGTGAGCCGTCCGCCGCGCCGCTCGGCGAGGTCGAAGCCGTACTCCAGCACCCGCTCCACGCCGCGCCGGGTGAACACCGACTCCTGTACGGCCCGCTCGTCGGGGGTGCCGCGGTCGAAGCGGCCGCCCTCCCGGGAGTACTCGCCCTCGTTGTTCTCCCGCACCACCACGAAGTCCACCTCGCCCGGCAGCGCCCGGGCCACGGGGCTGGGCACGCCCTCCAGGACGGTGATCGGGCGCAGGTTGACGTACTGGTGGAACGCGCGGCGGATCGGGATCAGCAGGCCCCACAGGGAGACGTGGTCGGGCACGCCGGGCCAGCCGACCGCGCCGAGGAGGACGGCGTCGTGGTGGCGGATGCGGTCCAGGCCGTCCTCGGGCATCATCGCGCCGGTGTGCGCGTAGCGCTCGCACGACCAGTCGAACTCGTCGTAGGCGAGTGAGAGTCCGTGGTGGGCGGCCACCCGGTCCAGGACGGCGGTCGCGGGGGCGAGGACCTCGCCGCCGATGCCGTCGCCGGGGATCGTGGCGATGCGGTACTGCTTCATGGGTCTCCGTCGGGTGAGAGGTGGAGGGGGAGGGGCGGGGGCGCGGGGGTCAGGCCGTGGGGGCGGTTGCGGTCAGGAACGCGCGCAGGGACGCGGCGGTGGCCTCGGGCGCCTCCTCCGGCACGTAGTGGTCGCAGTCCAGGGCGTGCCCCCGCAGGTCGGAAGCGTAGGCGGACCAGGCGTCGGGGACGTCGGAGTGGCGTCCCACGAAGCTGTGCTCGCCCCACAGGAGCAGGACCGGGCACTCCAGGCGGCGCCCGGAGTCCTCCCGGTCGTGTTCGAGGTCGACGGTGGCGGCCGCCCGGTAGTCCTCGCAGGAGGCGTGGACGGCCGCCGGGTCGCTGAAGCAGCGCACGTACTCGTCCACGGCCGCCGGGTCGAAGGCGGACCCGCCGTGGTGGCGCGCGTTCATCCGGGTGCGGACCCAGAACCCCGGGTCCAGGCCGATCAGGTGTTCGGGGATGCCGTGGCCCGCCGTCAGGAAGAACCAGTGGTAGTAGCCCGAGGCGAACTCCGCGTCCGCGTGCTCGAACGCGTACCGGGTGGGCACCACGTCCAGGGCCGCGAAGGCGGACACCGCTTCGGGGTGGTCGAGGGCCAGCCGGTGCCCGACCCGAGCGCCGCGGTCGTGGCCCACGACCGCGAACCGGTCGAATCCGAGCCTGCGCATGAGGAGGTACTGGTCGCGGGCCATCGCCCGCTTGGAGTAGGTCAGGTGCAGGGGGTCGGAGGGAGGTTTGCCGCTGTCGCCGTAGCCCCGCAGGTCGGCGAGGACGACGCTGAACCCGTCGGCGAGGAGCGGGGCGACCCGGTGCCAGATCAGGTGGGTCTGCGGGTACCCGTGCAGGAACAGGACCGGGGGCCCCTCCCCGGCCGTGCGGACGTTGACGCGCAGTCCCTCGACCTCCACGCTGCTCCGGGCGAATCCGGGAAGTAGGCCGTCGTTCATGCCACGATCACAGCAGCCCGGCCCCGCGCGCGTCCAAGACCGGTTGCCGATAGCCCTGATAGGCGCCGCCTATAGGATCGGACGTGACGGGACGAAGCGGACGGGGGCTGCGGTGTGGACGTGCGACAACTGGAGTACTTCCTGGCCGTCGTCGACCACGGCGGCGTGAACCGCGCGGCCGCCGCGCTCCACCTGTCCCAGCCCTCCCTCTCCCAGGCCCTGCGGACCCTGGAGCGCGACCTGGGCAGCGACCTCTTCCACCGGATCGGTCGCCGCCTGGTGCTCAACGACTCCGGTCACGCGCTCGTCGGACCCGCCCGTGAGGCCGTGCGCGGGCTGGACCTGGCCCGATCGGCGGTGGAGGCGGTGCGCGGGCTGCGCCGGGGACGGGTGGACGTGGCGGCCCTGCCCACCCAGTCCATCGAACCGTTGACCGGGCTGGTGGCGGGCTTCACCGAACGCCACCCCGACGTGTCGGTGTCCATCCGGGGCGCCCTGACCAACCGCGACGCCGTGCAGATGGTCCGTACCGGCGCCTGCGAGCTCGGTGTGGTCGCGACCGGGGACCCGCTCGGAGACCCCGGGGTGGACGTCCTCCCGCTGGTCCGGCAGGCCTTCGTCCTCCTCGCGCCCGCGGACGGCCCCTTCCGCCCGGGAGTCCCCGTCCCGGCCGCCGCGCTGACCGGGCACCGCCTGATCGTCGGTCACGAGGGCTCGGGCATGCGCAGGTTCGCCGACCGCCTGCTGGCCGAGGGCCTGGACGCCCGCATCGTGGTGGAGAGCGAGCACCGGGTTTCGATCCTGCCCCTGGTCCTGGGCGGGGCCGGGCTGGCGGTGGTGACCGACGCCTGGCGCGGCCTGGCCGAACAGGCCGGGGCGCTCGTCCTGGACCTGGAGCCCACCGACCACCTGGACGTGGCCCTGATCAGCCGCCGCGGGCCGCTCACCGCCGCCGCCCGGGCCTTCGTCGACCACGCGGCCTCGGGGGCCTGAACCGCGCTCAGCCGGTCATGTCCAGCTGCGCGACGACCCGGGTCGGACGCAGACGCACGACCAGTTCGCCGGGGACCCCGTTGCGTCGGCCGAACTCCTCGGCCTGATCCTCACCCACGTACCTGCGGGCGATCTCGGTGGCGGTCCGGAGCAGCTCGCCGGGGTCCTCGGACACCTCGGCCACCCCCTGGACCTGTACGAAGCCGTACGGCGGTTCCTCACGGTCCACCACGAGCGTCACCCGGGGGTCGCGGGCCAGCGCCCGGCCCTTCGCGCTGTCGCGGCCGGTGTTGAACACCAGGTCGCCGCCGTCGACGACGAACCAGATCGGAGCCGCCAACGGGCGGCCGTCCTCGGCGGTGTAGGCCACCTTGCCCGTTCGCGTTCCGTACGTCAGGAAGTCGTGGACCTCGGGGTCAGTCAGGGAGCTCATGGCCCCAACGTAGGCCGCCTCCGACCGCTCCCCGGGGTCCGACACGCTCACGCGGTGGCGGGCAGGCGCCGGGGGAAGGGCCCCACCCGGGGCGCGCGTCGCACCGGAACGCGCGCGTCGGCCCGGGTCGGCCCCGAGAACACCGCCTCCAACGGCAGCCCGAGGGCGTCGGCGAGGGTGGCGGGCACCGGTCCGGGGACGGACTCCAGCACAGGACGCGCCGCGCCCAGGAGACCGGTCAGCCGAGCCTGGCGGGCCAGGTCCGGCGCGGTCCCCGGGGCGATCCGCACCGGGCGGCCGTCCGCCAGCTCGTACCCCACGCACCAGAGCGGGTCCCGCCCCAAGCGGGCGGGGGCGTCGGCGTGCGTGACCACCAGTGCGTCCACCCCCTCCGCAGCCTCCAGCGCGTACCGCAGGGCGACCAGGTCCAGGTGACCCACCCGGAACCCGCCCTGCCAGGGGCCGGTGCGGTTGTGGCGGTCGGCCAGGCGCTCCGTGAGCAGGGCGTCCTCGGTCACCAGGGGCCCCGCTCCGTGCCGGGTGGCGAAGGTCCGGGTCACCCCGAGCCGCCGTGCCCGGCCCTCCATCCCCGCCTCCGCCAGCAGTGCCAACGGGTTCACGGAGGTGGTCGTGGACCAGGTCGTGTACGGGTGGAAGCCGTGCCACTCGTCCAGCAGCACCCCCTGGGCCCCCTCGAAGACCACCGGTGTCCGGGCCAGCAGCCGGGGCAGGTACCGCTCGTCCACCAGCTCCACCCGGTCGGCGAACGCCCGGTAGGCCTCCACGCAGACGCCGGGGTCGGGAAGGCGTTCGGCCGCCCCGGCGCCGGAAACGGCGGCCTCGCCGCCGCCCGGCCGGTCCGGACCGCTCGGCGCGGTCAGGACCGGCTCCAGCCGCTCGGCCAGCAGGTCGAGCTTGCGGCGGAGCACCACGGGGGTCGCGCAGTCGCCCGCCGTGGGGGCGTCGTCCGGGTACTCCAGGGCGTAGGCCGCCGTCTCGCCCACGCCCATCCCGCACGATCCGTGCCGGTCGCGGCCCCGCGCCCGCTCCCGGGCGCGGTTGGCGGCCGCGTGCCACGGGGTGCTCACCAGAGCGCGCCGATCCACCGTGACCAGGGAGAACGGGTCGGCCACCCCCAGACCGGCCAGGTGTTCGGCCTCGGCCGCCAGCGCGAAGGGGTCCACCACCACGAACCGGGACAGGTGGGTCGGCACCGGGCCACCCGGGGCGAGCGTGCCCGCCCCGAACTGCGCGAACGTGTGGTGCCGCCCGTCCGGGGCGACCACGTTGTGGCCCGCCTGGGCGCCGCCGTTGGCGCGCACCACCGCTCCGTACCCGCCGCCCGCGCACAGCAGGTCCACGGTCACGCCCTTGCCCGCGTCGCCGAACCCCAGGTCCACGACGATCGTGTGTTCGGCGTCGCGCGCCCTCGGCCCGCTCACAGCCGTTCCACCCCCGGGCCCTCGCCGGCCAGCTCCTCCAGGGCGGTGGCGGGCACGACCGCGCCGCGCTCGCGGGCCAGCGGCCGCAGCGCCCGACCGACCACGTCGGCCTGGTCGGA
Organism: Nocardiopsis sp. NPDC007018; assembly: GCF_040635075.1. Classification (NCBI taxonomy): domain Bacteria; kingdom Bacillati; phylum Actinomycetota; class Actinomycetes; order Streptosporangiales; family Nocardiopsidaceae; genus Nocardiopsis; species Nocardiopsis sp. NPDC007018. The sequence goes on along the minus strand of NZ_JBEYHA010000002.1, from coordinate 114,888 downwards.
ACCGGCGTCGGCCAGGTCCCGCAGACCCTCCTCCAGGTCGATGGCCTCCTCGCCCAGCCCCACCGTGACCGCGATCGTCTCGCAGACCGCGTCGAGGTCGTCCAGCAGGACGAGGTTCTGGCCCAGGTGCCGCCTCCAGAACTCCCGGACCCGGTCGTTGCCGAAGTGGTGGCTGCCGGTGGGCATGAGGAAGTACACCTCGTACTTGCGCCGCAGCTCGTCCAGGATCGCCGGGAGGGAGACGTCCTCGGCGAGGTCGTCTCCGACCACGTCACGGACCTCGCGCGCCTTGACCGCGCCGTAGGCCATCTCGTCCCCGACGATGAACAGGTAGCCGCGCCTGCCCCGCTTCTCCAGGCAGTCCAGGGCGGTGTGGCGCGCCATGAAGTACATGGCCAGTTCGTAGGACTCGGTCATCTGGCCTCCGCCCCCGCCCTCCAGCAGGATGTTGCCGAGGTCGTCCTCCAGCTCGTTGCCGGACTCGAACTGGCCGATCTGGAGGGGGACGCGGTCGCAGGTGGCGTCGCCGATCGCGCCGAACAGGATCTGCGGGTCCTGCACGTACCCCCGGCGCAGCAGCAGCCCGAACAGGTCGGGGAGCTTGGCCTGGAGGGAACGGGGCACACGCCCCATGGAACCGGTGACGTCGAAGAGCACCGAGACGGCGAGCGAGTTCGGGTGGGCGTCGGAGTCGCGGCTCTCGCGGACGGTGACGCCGTGCGGGTCGAGTGACGGGTGGGCCCGCCACTGGTCGCGCGGTGTGCCGGTGACGTCGTCGTGGTAGTCGAAGCCGCTGCTTCCGGCGGAGGACTGGTAGGCCCGTCGGGCGCGGTAGGCGTCGGTGGACCAGCTGCTGCTTCCCATGGTGGTCTCCTCGTGGCGTGGCGTGGCGTGGCGTGGCGTGGCGTGGCGTGGCGTGGCGTGGCGTGGGGTCTGGGGGAGGGGGTCTGCGGATCGGTGCGGGGGATGGCGCGCGGCGTCCGGGCAACGGGCCGGGTCAGCCGGGCATGGAGAAGGGCCGGAACCGGCGCGGTCCGAAACAGCGCTCCAGCGCGCGGTCCACTTCGCCCAGCAGGGCGAACGCGTCCGCGGGCCGCCGTTCGGGCGAGGGGAGCGTGCACCCCCGTGCCAGGGCGAGCAGCGGCCCGGGCAGGCGGCCGCCGGTCACGAACTCCACGCAGCGGGTGGCCATGTACACGTCCGTGGCGGGAACGGCGGGGCACCGGTCGGCGACCTCGGGAGGGTAGGTGTCACGGCGGTGCGGCACCATCGCCGGGACGTGCGGCGCGGTGCGCGACGAGGCGAAGGTGACGGAGTAGCACCAGTCCACGAGCACCAGTCCGTGCTGTTCCGGGTGGATGAGCACGTGCTCGGGGATGACCGCCCCGTGCACGACCCCGGCTCCGTGCGCGTTGCCGAGCGCGACGAGGAGCCGCCGCCACATCCAGGCGGCGTCGCGCGGGTCGATCCCCTCGGGGCGGGCCCGTCGCACCTCGGCCAGGCTATGGAAGCCGGTGAGGCGGTCCAGCACGTTGCCGCGCCGCTCCACTCCGGTGGCCGCGTCCCGGTGGCGCAGTGACTCCACCAGCCGGGGTACGAAGGCGCGGTATCGCTCCTGGCCGTGTTCGCGGACGCGGCGCAGCGCGGTGGCCTCGGCCAGGACCAGGTCGTTGTCGCGCGGGGCCCGGGGGAGCTTGAGCACCCCGTCGTGCCAGCCGCCGCCGGGGGCGGCGGGGTCGTCCCCCCTCCACCGCAACGGGTGCAGGTCGGCCACGTCGCCGCTGGCCAGGGGACCTCCCCGGCTCACGTGGTAGGTCCGCTCCCGGGTCACCAGCGTCACGTCGTCGAGGCCGGGGCCGCCCTCGGCGGCCCTCCGGTAGCGCCGCCACGCCTCGGTGAGCCGGGTGAACCCGTCCGCGGCCTCGGCCGCGCGGAGCGGGGGCGCGGTGTCCGGATGCAGCCGCCGCGCCAGGCGACGGTACGCGGAGGCGGCGGCCGCGGGGAGGGGGCCGCCGTCGACCGGCACGGGGCCGAACAGGTCGGTGGGGTCGGCTGCGAGGCCGACCTCGCGCAGGGCCTCGTCGAGTCCGTCCCGGGGGTCTCCTCCGGTGTCCACTGTGCTCCCCTCACCCGTGCTCGCGGTCGTCGTGTCCTCGTCGGTTCCGTGCCCCAGGGGCCCTCTCACGGGGCGCCGCGCAACAGCGGCGGGTGGAGCAGGGCCGCGCCGCCCGCCCGGTACAGCCGGGCCCGCCGCCCGCCCCCCGCGCCGCCGCGCTCGGCCAGTGCGCCGGTGTCCTCCACGAACCCCGGGGTGGCCTGGATCTTGCGGTGGAAGTTGGCGGCGTGCAGGGTGCGCCCCCAGACCGCCTCGTACACACCGCGCAGGGCGGAGACGGTGAACGTGCTCGGAAGGAAGGCCGTGGCCAGGGAGGTGTACTCCAGCTTGGAGCGGGCGCGTTCGATCGCGTCGCCGAGTACGCGGGCGTGGTCGAACGCGAGTTCGTACCGTTCCCGGGCCCCGTCCCCGTGGCCGAGCGCGGTCCACGGCACCCACGCGGCCTCGGCGGTGTCGCGGCCGGTGCGCGGGTCGGGCAGGTCGGGCGCGAGCACCATGTACGCCACCGAGACCACCCGCATACGCGGGTCGCGGTCGATCGCCCCGTAGGTGCCGAGCTGCTCCAGGTGGAGTTCGGCGGGCAGGGGGGTCTTCTCCGTGAGCACGCGCAGGGCGGCGTCGGGCAGGTCGGGGTCGGCCGGTCCGTTCGGTCCGTCCTGGGCCCGGACGAACCCGCCGGGCAGAGCCCACCGTCCGTTCTGGGGCTGCTGGCCGCGTCGGCCGAGCAGGACGTGGGGGACCGTGTCGCGGATGGTGAGCGCCACCACGTCGACCGTTACGGCGACGGGGGCGAACGCGTGCGGGTCGTACCCGGCGAGGAACCTGCGCTCGTCGTCGGCGTCGTGCTCCCGGCCGTGTGGCGTGTCGGCCGGTCCGTCGATCCCCTCGGACACCGCGCCTCCCAAGTTGTTCTCATTATGAGTTTTTCTCGATCTGAGATGAACATAGCACCGTTCGGGCTCCGCGTCCACCCCCGAGGCCCGCGCGGGCCCGACACGCCGCGCACGGCGGCCGATCCGTCGGTGCCCGCCGCTAGCATGGTGCGAACGGGCGTTCGAGACCGGCGGCCGCTGGACGACGAGACGAAGGACCGGGTGGCGACGTGCGCGTGCTGGGGATCGACCCGGGGCTGACCCGCTGCGGCGTCGGCGCCGTGGAGGGAGCCATCGGCCGCCCACTGCGCCTGCTGGCCGCCGACGCGATCCGCACCGGTCCCGACACGCCGCTCCCGCAGCGCCTGGTCGAGGTCGAGCGCGGCATCGAGCAGTGGCTGGACACCTACGAACCCGACGCCGTCGCCGTCGAACGCGTCTTCGCCCAGCACAACCTCAGCACCGTCATGGGAACCGCCCAGGCCAGCGGTATCGCCCTGGTCTGCGCCGCCCGGCGCGGCCTGCCCGTGGCCACCCACACGCCCAGCGAGGCCAAGGCCGCCATCACCGGCAGCGGCCGCGCCGACAAGAAGCAGGTCGGCGGTATGGTCGCGCGTATCCTCGGACTCGACGGGCCGCCGAAACCGGCCGACGCCGCGGACGCCGTGGCCCTGGCCATCTGCCACATCTGGCGCGGCGGGGCCCAGGCCCGGGTCGCCCAGGCCCAACAGGACTTCGCCCGCAAGGTGGAACTGGCCCGCCGCGCACGCGGCCGCTGACACCGCCGCGCGGTCGGGCCCGCGCGACCCCACCGCCCCCAGGAAGGAGACGGGCACCCCTCCCGGTGTCCACACCAGATGATCGCGTTCCTCACCGGCCGGGTGGCCGCACGCGGCGCGACCAGCGCCGTCATCGACGTCGGCGGGGTCGGCATGACCGTGCGGTGCACCCCCGCGGCCCTCTCCCGGCTCCACGTGGGGGAGGAGGGCACCGTCGCCACCAGCCTCGTCGTACGCGAGGACTCCCTCACCCTCTTCGGTTTCGCCGACGACGACGAGCGCACCCTCTTCGAACAGGTCCAGACCGCCTCGGGTATCGGGCCCCGGATCGCCCTGGCCATGCTCGCCGTGCACAGTCCCGACAGCCTCCGCCAGGCCGTGGCCACCGAGGACACGGCCGCGCTGACCCGCGTTCCGGGCATCGGCAAGAAGGGCGCCCAACGCATCGTCCTCGAACTGCGCGGCAAGCTCGACGCCCCGGTCACGACCGACGGCACCCTGCCCCCCGTCGACACCGCCGCGGGTGCCGCCCCCAACGACGCCTGGCGCGGACAGGTCGTCTCCGGTCTGGTCAACCTCGGATGGTCGGCCAGGGACGCCGAGGCCGCGGCCTCGGCGGTCGCCGCCGAGGCCGAGGACACCAACGACGTCGCCGTCCTGCTGCGCAGTGCCCTGCGCAGGCTCAGCCGCGCCTAGCCGCCACCGGAACCGGAGGGGAGAACACCCGTGTACGAGCGTGACGCCGTCTCGCCCGAGGCAGACGTCGAGGAGCACCAGATCGAGGGAGCGCTGCGCCCGAAGAACCTGGACGAGTTCGTCGGCCAGCACCGGGTGCGCGAACAGCTCTCCCTGGTCCTGCACAGCGCCCAGCGCCGGGGCCGGGCACCGGACCACATCCTCATGTCCGGCGGCCCGGGCCTGGGCAAGACCACCCTGGCCATGATCATCGCCGCCGAACTCGGCGCGCCGCTGCGCATCACCTCGGGCCCGGCGATCGAACGCTCCGGCGACCTCGCCGCCGTGCTGTCCACGCTCCAGGAGGGAGAGGTCCTCTTCCTCGACGAGATCCACCGCATGGCCCGGCCCGCCGAGGAGATGCTCTACGTCGCCATGGAGGACTTCAGGGTGGACGTCGTGGTCGGCAAGGGCCCCGGCGCCACCGCGATTCCCCTCGACATCGCCCCGTTCACCCTGGTCGGGGCGACCACACGGGCGGGTATGCTCCCGGCGCCGCTGCGCGACCGCTTCGGCTTCACCGCGCACATGGACTTCTACGAGCCCGACGAACTGGAGCTGATCCTCCACCGCTCGGCCGGGCTCCTCGGCGCCCCGCTGGAGGGCGACGCCGCCGCGGAGATCGCCGGACGCTCGCGCGGCACGCCCCGGATCGCCAACCGCCTCCTGCGGCGCGTGCGCGACTACGCCGAGGTACGCGGCGGAGGCCGCCTCACCCTGGACAACGCCAGGGCGGCGCTGGAGCTCTACGAGGTGGACGCCCTGGGACTGGACCGCCTGGACCGGGCCATCCTGGACGTGCTCATGAACCGCTTCCGGGGCGGCCCCGTCGGTCTGTCCACGCTCGCGGTGTCCGTGGGGGAGGAGGCCGAGACCGTGGAGGTGGTCGCCGAACCCTTCCTCGTCCGCTCCGGGTTCCTCGCCCGCACCCCTCGCGGCCGGGTGGCCACCCCGATGGCCTGGGCGCACATGGGGCTCACCCCGCCCCCCGACGCCGCCTTCGGCGCGGCCGCGCCCGCCGCCAACGGCTCCGGCACGGCCGGCCAGGGCACCGCGGGCCCCTGACCTGGCGTGTGCGCGAACCGGGTCCGAACCGTTAGCGCTCCGACCCCGGGCGGTGGGCCGCCGGTGACCGGCGCCACGTAAACTGGGGTGAACCAGCCAGGACGGGGCGAGCGCCCCGTGTGGTGTCGTCGGACACCGGCGGAACGAGTTGGCCCTCCTGCGCGTTGTACGCGTCGGGACGACTCCGGCCGCCGAGGTCGGTCGGCCCGAGAAGGTGGTCGTCGCGGTGTCGGAGCCGACAGACGTCGGCCACAGGAAACGTCAGGAAGGACGCCCCCGTGCAGGGCATTTACACTCTCGCCGACGCGGCCCAGCAGGAGGGCAGCATCTTCAGCATGATGCTCCCGTTCGTGCTGATCCTCCTGGTCTTCTGGCTCCTCTTCTGGCGCCCGAACCAGAAGCGCCGCCAGCAGGAGACGCAGATGCAGAGCTCGCTGGTCCCCGGTGTGGAGGTCATGACCAAGGCGGGTATCTTCGCCACGGTGGTGGAGGTCCACGACCAGGACGTGCTGCTGGAGATCTCCCCCGGCACCCGGATCAGGATGCTGAAGGCCGGTGTCGGCGAGGTCATCACGCCCGCCGCCGACGACACTCCCGTCGAGGACCGTCCCGACTTCGGCGACGACGACAAGCCCAAGGGTTAACCGGGCCGGGCGCCGTCGCGCGCCCCGGCTCAGCACAGACTCCGTACCGGCCCCCACCGGGGGCCGGTACCGCTGTTTTCCGGCCACCGACCCGCGCCGGCCCGGGCCGCCGCCCGACCGGACCCACGACAGAAGGCCCCGCCCCACCATGTCCCACACCGCGACCCCGGACGTCCCGGACGCCGCCGACCTCGCCCTGATCGAGGCGCACATCCGCGACGTCCCCGACTTCCCGCACCCGGGCATCCTGTTCAAGGACATCACGCCCCTGCTCAACCACCCGGAAGCGTTCGCCGCGACGGTGCGCGCGCTGGCCGCGCCCTACGCCGACAGCGGCGTCGACCACGTCGTCGGCCTGGAGGCGCGCGGGTTCATCTTCGGCGCGCCCGTCGCGATGGCGCTCGGCGCGGGATTCGTTCCGGCGCGCAAAGCGGGGAAACTGCCCTCGGACACCATCGACCAGGCCTATGATCTGGAGTACGGCACCGCGACCGTCGAGATTCACGCCGACGCGATCACCCCGGGCGGCCGTGTGCTCGTCGTCGACGACGTCCTCGCCACCGGCGGGACCGGCAGGGCCGCGGTGGACCTGGTCCGCAAGGCGGGTGGTACGGTCGTGGGATTCTCCGTCCTGATGGAGCTCTCCGCGCTGCGGGGACGGGAGAAGATGCCCGACGTGGAGCCGCGCACCCTCCTTTCGGTCTGAGGCCGACCCTGCCCGGCTGTCGCCCTTTCGGGGGAATAGCTCGAGCACCCGTCCTTGTTGACGTACTCCGGCACTCGGTGTGACGTTCCTGGTGGTCCGTGTCACCGGGCGTACCCGCGGGCCGGTGCCCGGACAGGAGGGGCCGGACCGCTCCCCGCGCAGGTGGGGACGGTCCCACTAGACTGGCGGGAGAGGGGACCGCGGCGGCCGCGTCAACGACTGGCCCTGATGACACGCACGTGCACCGGAGGCGAGCCGGACGGCGACGTCGGCTCCACCGGGAGGAACCGCGGGAGGTAGGCATGCCAAGCGAAGTGGTCTCGACCGGGGCGGTGTCCGAGCAGGGGCCGGGCCGCCGGACCCCCGAGGCGCCCACGGCCGCCACCCCCCAGGAACCCGCCGCGCGCGCGGAGCACGCGGACGAGCGCGGTGCGCAGACCGCCGACAGACCACGGAAGGACCGCCCGGAGGGCGCCGCGCGGGACGCGGCGCCCTCCGACGTCTCGGGGCCGGGAGCCCCCGGGGCGGCGGCCGCCACCACACCCTCCACCGTGCGAGTACGCCGAAGGCTCGCCCGACTCGGGGCCCAGCGGGGAGTGACGATGAACCCGGTGCTCGAACCACTGATCAAGACCGTGCGCGCCACCCATCCCAAGGTGGACGTGCGGCTGATCGAACGGGCCTACGAGGTCGCGGCCCACCATCATCGCCACCAGAAGCGCAAAAGCGGCGACCCCTACATCACGCACCCGCTCGCCGTCGCCACCATCCTCGCCGAGCTCGGCATGCAGGAGGCCACCCTGGCCGCCGCGCTCCTGCACGACACCGTCGAGGACACCGACTACTCCCTCGACGAGCTCCGCGCGGACTTCGGCGACGAGATCGCCGAGCTGGTCGACGGGGTCACCAAGCTCGACAAGGTCAAGTACGGCGAGGCCACCCAGGCCGAGACGGTCCGCAAGATGGTCGTGGCGATGGCCCGCGACATCCGCGTCCTGGTCATCAAGCTGTGCGACCGCCTCCACAACATGCGCACCCTGCGTTACCTCCCGGCCCGGGCCAAGCGGGAGAAGAAGGCGCGCGAGACGCTGGAGATCTTCGCCCCGCTCGCTCACCGCCTGGGCATGAACACCATCAAGTGGGAGCTGGAGGACCTCGCGTTCGCCACCCTGTATCCCAAACGGTTCGACGAGATCGCCCGACTCGTCTCCGAGCGGGCCCCCCGTCGCGACGTGTACCTCCAGGAGGTCATCGAGGCGGTCTCGGCCGACCTGCGCGAGTCCAAGCTCAAGGCGACCGTGCGCGGACGGCCCAAGCACTACTACTCGATCTACCAGAAGATGATCGCCCGCAACGTGGGCTTCGACGAGATCTACGACCTGATCGCGGTACGGGTCCTGGTGGACAGCGTCCGGGACTGCTACGCGGCCCTGGGCACGATCCACGCGCGGTGGAATCCGGTGCCGGGCCGGTTCAAGGACTACATCGCGATGCCCAAGTTCAACATGTACCAGTCGCTGCACACGACGGTCATCGGCCCCTCCGGCAACCCGGTCGAACTCCAGATCCGCACCCGGGCCATGCACCGCCGCGCCGAGTACGGCATCGCCGCGCACTGGAAGTACAAGGAGGACCGCAACTCGGCCGGGACCGAGGCCAGGTCCAAGGGCAGCACCGACATGCAGTGGCTGCGCCAGCTCATCGACTGGCAGCAGGAGACCAAGGACCCGGGCGAGTTCCTGGAGTCGCTGCGCTTCGACCTGTCCGTGCAGGAGGTGTTCGTCTTCACCCCCGGCGGCGACGTCATCTCGCTTCCGCAGGGGGCCACGGCCGTCGACTTCGCGTACGCCGTGCACACCGAGGTCGGCCACCGCACCGTGGGCGCCCGGATCAACGGCCGCCTCGTGCCGCTGGAGAACGAGCTGCACAACGGCGAGACCGTGGAGATCCTCACCTCCAAGGACCCCGACGCCGGGCCCAGCCGCGACTGGCTCAACTTCGTCAAGAGCGCCCGCGCCCGCAACAAGATCCGGCACTGGTTCACCAAGGAGCGCCGCGAGGCCGCGATCGAGCAGGGCAAGGACGAGATCGCCAAGTTCATGCGCAAGCAGGAGCTGCCGGTCAAACGCCTGTTCAACGGCGAGGCCATCATCGCCCTCGCCCGCGACCTGAGGTATCCGGACGTCGACTCGCTGTACGCGGCGGTGGGCGAGCGCCAGGTCAGCGCCCAGAGCGTGGTCGGCAAGCTCGTGGAGTCGATGGGCGGGCTGGACAGCCACACCGAGGACCTGGCGGAGTCGTCGCTGCCGACCCGCGCGGGCGGCACCCGCCAGCGGGCGGGCAACCCCGGCGTGGTGGTGGCCGGGGGCGACGCCGATGTGTGGGCCCGGCTGTCCAAGTGTTGTACGCCGGTGCCCGGCGACGAGATCGTCGGGTTCGTGACCCGGGGCAACGGGGTCTCGGTGCACCGCGCTGACTGCGTCAACGCCGCCAGCCTGGACCGCGAGCGCATGGTGGACGTGGAGTGGCGTCCCACCGAGGACTCCATGTTCCTGGTGGCGCTGCACGTGGAGGCCCTGGACCGCTCCCGGCTGCTGTCCGACATCACCCGGGTGCTCTCCGACCAGCACGTCAACATCCTGTCCGCGACGGTGCAGACCAGCCGGGACCGGGTGGCGCAGAGCCGCTTCACCTTCGAGATGGCCGACCCCACCCACCTGGGCAGCGTGCTGCGCGCGGTGCGCGGAGTGGACGGGGTCTACGACGTCTTCCGCGTCCGCAACTGACCGGCCTCCCCGAGCGGGCCGACCGGGCCCGAAAACCGGTGGATGCGGTGCGGTTCCCGGCGCTAGCGTGTGCGCCTGGCACCGCACCGACGGAAGGCAGCCCCCCATCATGCTCGACATCCGCCCGTTCCTGTCCCGGGACGCGCGTCCCCTGGAGGAGCTGGCCCGGCGCCTGTGGCCCGCGGCCCCGCACCCGGGCGGGCTCGGCTGGAAGCTGGCCATCGAGGACTTCACCGCCGACAACACCATCGTGGCCGAACGCGACGGCGCTCTGGCCGGTTGGGCCGTCGTCGAGGGCCCCAACGTCCTTCAGCGCCTGGCGACGATCTCGCTCGTGGGCGCCTCCGACGACCCCGGCGCCGGGGCCGCCCTGCTGGAGCGCGTCCTGGAGCGGACCGGCGACGCCGCCCTGGAGCTCCTGGTGTTCGAGGGCGACCCCGTGCTCCGCGACCTGGCCGAGGCCGCCGGGTTCACCCTTGGCGACGCCAACGTCTTCGGCGAGTGGATGGGCCGCGCCGCCACAGAGGAGGAGATCCGCCTGCCCGACGGCTACCTGATCCGCCCCGTGCGCGAGGGCGAGGAGGACGCCCGGGTGGAGTGCCACCGCGCCGCCTGGAAGCCCTCCGACCTGCCCTGGCCCGGACGCGAGTTCGACCCCGCGCTGAACAGCCGGTTCAGCCGCGAACGCTACGACAACACCCGCGCCTCCCTGCTGTACGACCCCGAACTCGACCTGGTCGTGGAGGCCCCGGACGGTTCTCTGGCCGCCTGCTGCGTGGTGTGGTGGGACGCCGAGAACCGCTGCTCGGAGATCGAACCCCTCGGGGTGGTGCCCGCGCACCGGCGCCGGGGCCTGGCCGTCGCGCTCGCCCTCACCGCGTGCGCCCTGACCGCCAGGCGCGGCGGGGACCGGGTCTACATCAACACCACCCCCAACGAGTCCTACCCCACCCCGGCCCGGACCTACGCCACCGTCGGCTACGCGGTGGCCGACCGGGGCACGGCCCTGACCCGCCCCGCGCGCTGACCCGCGACGGAGCCCCGGCCCCCCGACCAGGGGAACCGGGGCTCCGTGCGCCTCACCGGCGCGGGGCTACAGCCGGATCGTCGTGGACCGCACGATCCGAAAGACCGGGTGCCGGTCGGCCTCGGCCTCGAACGCCTCCTCCGGCGCCTCCGGAGGGGCGTCGAAATACGGTCCCACCACCGCGGAACGCGGGTGGTCCAGGTACTCCTTGAGCACCGGCGCCGCCTCGCCCGGGCCCAGCTCCACCACGCTCACCAGCTCGATCCAGCCGCCCTGGCGCAGGGTCGCGAAACCGTCCTTGCGGAGGTTGCGCACCCAGTCGACCTCCCCGTACGGGGAGACCAGGTAGCGGCCGCTCTCACTGTCCAGGACGATGAGCGGGATGGTGCGCAGGAAGCCGGAGGTGCGCCCACGCGTGGTGAGCAGGTGCAGCTCGGGCGGGCAGGCCCCGTACTTGACGAACCCGCTGACGAAGGCGTTGGCGGTGCGCCGCAGTTTCGTCATCTCGAACCGCTTCGTCGGTTCGTTCACCATCTTCGGCAACTCCCTCGTTCGGATGTTCCCATTGTGAGGGTTGCCGGCCGCCGATGGCACCCGGGCGAACCGGCCCGTCCTAGCGGAACGCCGAGACGCCGGTCACGGACTGACCGATGCTCAGCGCGTGGATCTCCTCGGTGCCCTCGTAGGTGGCCACCGTCTCCAGGTTCACCATGTGCCGCATCACGGGGTACTCCAGGGTGATCCCGTTCGCACCGTGGATGCCGCGCGCCGTCCGCGCCACCCGCTGGGCCGCCGCGACGTTGGCGAACTTGCCGAAGCTCACGTGGTTGTGGTGGCAGTTCCCCTCGTCCTTGAGCCGTCCGATCCGCAGCGCCGTCATCCCGGCGTGGTTGACGTCCACGACCATGTCGGCGAGCTTGCGCTGGGTGAGCTGGAACCCGCCGATCGGCCTGCCGAACTGCTCACGCGTGCGCGCGTAGTCCAGGGACGCCTCGTAGCAGGCGCGGGCCGCGCCCGCCACGCCCCACACGATCCCGTAGCGGGCCTCGTTCAGACAGGACAGCGGAGAGCCGAGCCCCCGGGACCCGGGCATGACGGCGTCGGTGGGCAGGCGCACGTCCTCCAGGACCAGCTCGGAGGTGATCGAGGCGCGCAGCGACAGCTTCTTGTGGATGACGTTGGCCGAGAACCCGGGGGTGTCGGTGGGCACCACGAAGCCGCGGATGCCGTCGTCGGTGGCGGCCCACACCACGGCGACGTCGGCGACCGAACCGTTGGTGATCCACATCTTGGTGCCGTTCAGGACCCAGTCGGAGCCGTCGCGGCGGGCCCGGGTGCGCATGGAGCCCGGGTCGGACCCGGAGTCGGGCTCGGTCAGGCCGAAGCAGCCGATGGCGTCACCGGCCGCCATCCTCGGCAGCCACTCGTTCTTCTGCTCCTCCGAACCGAACTTGTGGATCGCGGCCATGGCCAGCGAGCCCTGCACGGACACGAAGCTGCGCAGACCCGAGTCCACCGCCTCCAGCTCCCGGCAGGCCAGGCCGTAGGCGACCGCGCTGGACCCGCCGCACCCGTACCCGTCCAGGTGCATACCGAGCACGCCCAGGTCGCCGAAGGCCTTGGCCAGGCCGCGCGGGTCGGGCAGGGTCCCGGCCTCGAACCAGTCGGCGACCTGCGGCAGGAGTTCCCGGGAGGAGAACTCCCGGACGGCGTCGCGGATGTCGCGCTCGGTGTCGGAGAGTTCGGCGTCCACCGCCAGGAAGTCGAGGGGGTCGGGGGCGGCGGCCTTGCGCTGGGAGTCGCTCATGGTGGGTGTCCCTTCGTGGTGCTGTGTGTACGGGGTCGGTGCCGGGGCGCGGGCCCGGCTCAGCCGACGTCGGTCTGCTGGACGGCGCCGCGTGCGAGCAGCGCCGTGACGTGGTCCGGGTCCAGGCCGAGTTCGGCCAGGACCTGCGTGGAGTGCTGCCCGAGCAGAGGAGGGGCGGTCATGGGGACGGGAGTGCGTTCCATCCGGAAGCCCGCCCGCACCTGTTCCAGGGGGCCCGCGGTGGGGTGCTCCACCGTGCGCAGGACGTCGTCGCCCCTGGCGTCGGCGGTGCGCAGGGCGTCCAGCACGCCCCGGACCCGCCCGGCGGGGACCCCGGCCTCGACCAGGACTCCCATCCAGTGTTCGGCGGGCCGCTCCCGCAGGGTGGCCGACAGCTCCCCGACCAGTTCGTCGCGGTGCGCCACCCGTTGCGGGTTGGTGGCGTACCTGGGGTCCCGCCCCAGGTCGGGGCGGTCGAGAGCGGTGCACAGGCGCTGGTACAGGGCGTCGTTCCCGGCGGCGATCACCACCTCCGCGTCCCGGGTCGGGAACACCTGGTAGGGGACGATGGTCGTGTGAGCGTTGCCGACCCGCGCCGGTTCGGTGCCGGTCACCAGCGCCTGCTGGGCGAGGTTGACCAGGCTGGACAGCGTCGAGTTCACCAGTGAGACGCTGATGTTCTCGCCCCGACCGGTCTGCCGGGCCCTCATGAGCGCGCCGAGGATGCCCACGGCGGCGTTGAGGCCGGTCAGGACGTCGGTGAGCGCCACCCCCACCTTGCTGGCCGGACCGTCGGCGGGGCCGGTGGTCGCCATCAGCCCGCTCTCCGCCTGCACGACGATGTCGAAGCCCGGTCGGGTCGAGGGCTCGTGCTCGGGCCCGAACCCGCTCACCGAGCAGTACACGACCGCCGGGTTGAGGGTGCTGATCCGCTCGTAGCCCAGACCCAGCCGGTCGATCACCCCGGGCCGGAAGTTCTGGATGACCACGTCCGAGGCCGCGCACAGCTCCCGGACGGCGGTCAGGCCCTCGGGGTCCTTCAGGTCCACGGCCAGGCTGCGCTTGTTCCGGTTCACGGACAGGAAGTAGGCGGCCTCACCGGGGGAGTGGTCCGCACGGTGCTCCTCGGTGGGTTCCGCGTAGGGAGGGCCCCAGGAGCGGGTGTCGTCGCCGCGGCCGGGCTGCTCCACCTTGACCACCTCCGCGCCCATGTCCGCGAGGAGCATGGTGGCGTAGGGCCCGGCGAGTACCCGGGACAGGTCGGCGACGCGTACCCCGGCAAGGGGGAGCGGCGCGCCCTCCCCGGAGCCGGGGGCGGGCTGGGGGCCGTTCTCGTTCATGGGGGGTCACTCCTCGCCGTCGGGACGGACGGTGCCGTCCGGTTCCACGGAGCCGCCGGGCAGCTGGTCGCCGTCCCGGAGCTGGTAGTAGGTCTCCAGGCAGCGGCGCAGTGCGGTGGTGAGCGCGGCGCCGGACTGGCCCGCGTAGCGCGTCTGGACCCGCCGGACGATCTCCGCGATGTCCTCGGTCACCGAGGCGCCCTCGACCAGGGCGCGGAAGAAGTCCCGGGCCAGGTCGGTCAGCAGGGTGGTGTCCGCGGCCACGATCCGGCCGTCCGCGGAGTCCACCGCGAGCACGACACCGAGCCGCTGGTACTGGGAGTGGCTCGCCACCGAGTCGGGAAGACGGGCGTAGCCGGAGATGAGCACAACCCTGGGGTTGCGGAGAAGCTGCTGAACACGGTCGTCGCCGTACAACGGAAGATGCACCTCTTGTCTGCGGGCACGCGAAAACTCCAACGGACTGGAGTCTCGCGTCTGAAGGGCGGCCGGGGGAAACCGGACACCCGCGACGTGAGGGCAGTTCTCGATCAGTATGGCCCAGCCGGGACCTCCGGTGTCAAGGCGGGGGTGGTCCAGAGCACACGGACACGCGGATGCGCGCCTCGGGAACCCTGTGTTACATTTCGGCACAGGTCACGAGTACCAGCGACAAGCCCCGGCTAGCTGGTCGGCAACCCTCCTTCCGCGGTGGGGTGCCCCGGGTGAGGACCAGGTCCCGACACGACCGTGTCAGACAAGCGCGGACCCCTGAGGAGCGGCCGTCATCGGCCACCCCGTGGGTCCCCCGACCCACGAAGAGGTGCCCCATGACCACCGTCATCCCGTTCGACTCCACCCGCTCCAGCCGTTCCGCCGCTCGCGCGGCGGGCGCCGAGGCCCGCACCGGCTGCTCGATCGTCGCCGCGCAGGACGGGGTCCCCCTGGTCACCGGTGAGCGCGTCGACTACGCCAACTTCGACTACGCCGCCAGCGCCCCCTGCCTGACCAGCGTCGCCGAGGCGCTCGCCACCGCCCTGCCGTACTACGCCAGCGTCCACCGGGGCGCCGGACACCACTCGCAGGTGAGCACCGACGCCTACGAGCGGGCCCGCCGCAGCGTCTCCCGGTTCCTGGGCGTGCGCACCGAGGCCGACGAGCACGGTTCCGCCGACGCCGTCGTGTTCGTGCGCGGTACCACCGACGCGGTCAACCTGCTGGCCCGCGCCGTCCCCGAGGGCTGCACCGTGGTGGTCTTCGCCTCCGAGCACCACGCGAGCCTGCTCCCCTGGGAGCACCCGGCGTCGCGCGCGGGCGAGGTGGTCCGGCTGCCGCTTCCCGCCTCGCCCGAGGCCGCCGTCACCTCGGCCCGAGCCGCGCTCGCCGCGGCCCCCGAGGGTCCCCGGCTGCTGTGCGTCACCGCCGCCTCCAACGTCACCGGCGAGATCTGGCCGGTGGAGGAACTGGTCGAGGCGGCCCACGCCGAGGGGGCCCGTGTGGTCGTGGACGCCGCCCAGTACGTGCCGCACCTGCCCTTCAGCCTCTCCGGAACCGGTGCCGACTACGTGGCGCTGTCCGGACACAAGCTCTACGCGCCCTTCGGCTCGGGCGTGCTCGCGGGTCGCGCCGACTGGTTGGGCGAGGCCGCGCCCTACCTCGCGGGCGGGGGAGCGACCCGCCGGGTGACCGAGCACGACGTGAAGTGGAACGACCTGCCCGCCCGGCACGAGGCGGGCAGCCCCAACGTGCTGGGGGCCGTGGCCCTGGCGGCGGCCTGCGACACCTTCACGACCGAGGCGCTTTCCCTCCAGCACATCCGGGAGGCGGCCCTGCTGGAGAGGCTGCGCGCGGGGCTGGACGAGATCGCGGGCGTGCACGAGCTGTCCCTGTGGGACGCCGAGCACCCCCGGGTCGGCATCGTGTCGTTCGTGGTCGACGGACTGCCCGCCGACCTGCTGGCGGCGGCGCTGTCGGCCGAGTACGGGATCGGGGTACGCGACGGCCTCTTCTGCGCCCACCCGCTCACCACCCACCTGCTCCCCGAGGGCCACGACCAGGCCGTGCGCGCGAGCCTGGGCGTGGGCACCACCGAGGAGCACGTGGACCGGCTGGTCGGGGCGGTCGCCGACCTCGTGGCGCGGGGCCCGCGCTGGGAGTACGCCGACTGCGACGGCCGACTCGCCCCCGTTCCGGACCCCCGCAACGTCCTCTGACGCGGCCGCCCGTGTCCGGTGTGTCGCGAATGAGGCGTTTCGGGACCTCGTACCCAAGGGGCCATGCGACGCATGAACCCACATACGACGCACTAGGCCACATTTCACGCCGGGGTGTGCCGGGGATCACGTTCTCAGGCGGTACTATCGGGCCCTGACGGTGGGGCGCGCCGTCGCCGGACCCGACCGGTCCGCACCGGCACCGCGTCCCGCCTCCCGCGAGCGAACCGGCTGGGGGAGCGTGATCGTGACGGACGTCCGAGGACCCAAGGCAGGGCCCCTCACGGCCGTGTTCCGAACCACCGAGCCCCCGCGCGTGCCCGAGCAGCCCTCCCGGGTGGTCAGCCTCGGCGCGCGCGGCTGCCCACCGCCCGACCCCGCCGAGACGGAACGGGTCCGTCTCCACCAGGCCTTCCTCGGCCGCGTCGTCGACTACCTCTGCGCCGACGCCCGCGTACGCCAGTTCGTCGACTGGGGGTGTCCGGTGCCCGGTACCGCCGAACGGGTCCGCGGTGCCCACGCCGACGCCACCGTCGTCCACCTGGCCCCGACCGGGACCGCCGGTGTCCTGGCCGCCCCCGCGCGCAACAGCGCCGTCCTGGCAGGGGAGACCACCGGCGGGGCCGACGCCGCGCTCCGGCGCCTGCACGGCAGCGGCCTGGTCGACTTCGACCAGCCGGTCGCCGTGCTGATGACCCGACCTCACACCGAACAGGACCCGCCCAGGGGCCTGGACACCCTGCACTCGATGATGCGCGGCGGCGGATACGTCGCCCTCACCTCCACGGCCCCCCGCGTCGTCGCCGAACGCGCCTTCGCCCCCTTCCTCCCGGTCGAACCGGGGGTCGCCGACCTCACCTGGTGGCCCTACCCGGATGATGACGTGTCCGACCCCGGGTGCGGGACCCTGGGCGGGCTGGGCCGCGTGCCCGGGCGAGGAGGGGGACAGCCGCGATGGCGCTGAACTGGAACGCCGAGATCCTGGCCCAGATACAGTTCTACTGGGACTTCTCCCTGTGGCCCCGGCTGGAGGGGCTGACCGACGCCGAGTTCCACTGGGAGCCGGTCCCGGACTGCTGGACCGTGCGCCAGCTGCCGGACGGCCGCCACGCCCCGGACGGCTCCTACCCCGAGCCCGATCCGCCGCCGGTCACCACCATCGCCTGGCGCCTGGGGCACATCGTGGTGGACGTGCTGGAGGCCCGGATCAACTGGCACTTCGGCGACCGCACCGCCAACCGCGACACCATCGACTGGCCCTCCACCGCGGCCGAGGCCCGACAGCGTCTGCGCAGGGCCTACCTCACGTGGGTCGCGCACGTCCAGGAGCTCGACGACGACGCGCTGGCCGCGCCCGTGGGCGGGGCGGAGGCGCCCCAGTGGGCCGACTTCCCCCTGGTCGTGCTCCTGCTGCACCTCAACCGCGAGTTCATCCACCACGGTGCCGAGGTCGCCCTCCTGCGCGACCTCTACCGAGCCCGCTACGGGCAGGCGCCCGACACCGGGCCCGCGCCGGTCACCTAGGGCCTGTTGTGTGGATCATTCCGCCCGCCCGTCGCCCTCCACCACCCTCAAGGGACGCCTGGCGGCGCGGTGTTCTCACGGTGCCAGGCTGCCTCTCGCTGCGCCGATGAAGCTCGGACAGCCAAACCCGGGCTGACCGTCGCTCATCGTCTTGCGAGAGATGGCCTGGCGGCCGCTCGCGGAGCTGGCGGCTCCGCCGCCAGAAGGCGAAAGCATCCACAAAACACACCCTAGAGCACCTGTAGCGGGTCCACCCGCACCTGCACCAGGTGCTCGTCCCGGCGCGCGCTGCGCGCTGACGCGGCCGCCTTCAGCGCCCGGGACAGCTCGCCCACCGCGCCGCGCGGCACCCGCAGCAGCGCCCGCTCGGTCACCCCGCCGTCGTCGCCGGTCCGCGTGTCCACCGGAACCGGTCCCAGTACCTCGGCGGACTCCGGCAACCGGATCTGGTCCAGCAGCTCCCGCACGTGCTCCGGGGCGCCGGTGATCGAGGCCATCGACACCGCCGGGGGAAACCCCAGCCCGCGCCGCTCCGCGAGCTCGCGCTCGGCGAACCCGGCCGGGTCCCAGCGCACGAGCGACTGCACCACCGGCACGGACGCGTCGGCCGCCACCACCACGGTGCCGCCCGGCCGCACGAGCGCGGCGGCGTTCAGCCAGCGGCGTAGCGCCTCCTCAGAGGCGCGCAGGTCGGGACGGTTGAGCAGCGCCCAGCCGTCCAACAACACGGCCGCGGCGTATCCGCCGTCCGGAACCACCGGCTCGGCACCCGGGGTGGACACCACCAGCGACGGCTTGTTCGGCACCTGGGCCAGGACCTCGTCCCGACCGGAGGTGCGCACGGTCAGTGAGGGGAAGGCCCGGCCCAGCTCCTCGGCGGTCCTGCGATCGCCGACCACCACGGCGCGCATACGGGGCGAGCCGCACTCGGAGCAGGTCCACCGTCCGGCCACCCGACCGCACCACCCGCACGAGGGGACGGCGTGCGCGTCACGGATCGCCAGCGGCCCGCGACAGGCCTCGCAGCGCGCCGGTTCACGGCAGCCGGCGCAGGCCAGGGCGTTGAGATAGCCCCGGCGCGGTACCTGGAACAGCACCGGACCCTCGCGGGCGCCCTCGCGCGCCGCCTTGAGCGCCAGGCTCGGCAACCGCGCGGTGCGCGCGGCCTCGTCCCGGGCCAGCTCGTGGTCGTCCCCGGCGGGCCGGATCACCGGAGCCCGCCCGCGCAGCGTCGCCCGGTCGGCCACGAGCGGCTGCGCCCAGCCCGACTCCACCAGCAGCTGGGTGTCGGTGGAGCGGGTGTGTCCGCCGAAGAGCGCCCCGGCTCCCGACATGTGCGCGCGCATCGCCAGGACGGTGCGGGCGTGCGGATAGGGCGCGCTCTGGTCCACATGGACGTCGTCGCCGTCATCCCACAGCACCACCAGCCCCAGGTCGCGCACGGGAGCCAGCAGGGCCAGACGCGAGCCCACCACCACCCGGGTCCGCCCGTGCAGCACCGAGAGCCAGCGCCGGTAGCGCGGCGTGGGGCCCAGGTCGGCGGGCAGGGCGGCGTGGCGCCCCTCACCCAGGCGGCGGGTCAGCGCGGCGTCCACGGCCCGCACGTCGCGGCTGTTGGGGAGCACGATCACGGTGCCGCGACCGGCGTCCAGCGCGGCCTCGGCCGCCACGGCGATCGCGTCGTCCCACCCCGGCCCGGGCAGGGCGTTCCAGACCGCGCGGGCCGCACGCCCCTCGCGCAGGGCGGCCACGAACCCCGGCCCGTCCGGATAGTGCGCCCAGGGGCCGGGGCCCGTGTCGGCGTCCTCCCGCTCCGGGGGGTCGGGCGGCTCCGGCGGCTCCTCTCGTTCCACCCTGATCCTGCGCGGCGGTATCGCCAGCTTGGCGACCTCGTTGAGGGTGCCCGCGTAGCGGTCGGCCACGGCCCGGGCGAGTTCCAGGACCTCGGGGGAGAGCACCGGCTCGGCGGAGACCACCGAGTCCAGGTACAACAGCTGGCCGCCGAAGTCGGACGTCTCCACCCGCTCGGCGATCAGCCCCGACAGCAGGCGCCCGTGGAACCACACCTTCACCCGGCAGCCCGCGACGGCCTGCGCGTCCTGGTCGGCGGACACCCGGTAGTCGAAGTAGCGGTCCAGGTGGGGCAGCGGGGTGTCGACGATGACGCGCGCCACCGACAGGCTCCCGGCGGGCCGCCGCGCCTCGGGCCGGGCGGCCTCCTGGGCCCGGGCCTTGGCGAGCGCCTTGGGGTCCAGCAGCTCCGACACGTCGAAGAGGCCGTCGTCGGGTGGGCCGGGCTGTGCAGTCATCACCCTTGGTTTACCAGAAGCCGCCGACAACACCGCCGTTCCCGCTCGGGAGCCCCCTCGGGTACTGGTAGAACAGTGACCCGTACGCGCAGCGGAGGGGGAACCGAACATGAAGCTCGTCTTTGCCGGAACACCAGAGGTGGCGGTGCCCTCGCTCCGGGCGCTCATCGCCTCCGAACACGAGGTCGCCGCGGTGGTCACCCGACCCGACGCCCGCTCCGGTCGGGGGCGCAGGATCTCGGCGAGCCCCGTCGCCGAGGTCGCGGAGAGCGAGGGCATCGAGGTCCTCAAACCCGCCAAGGCGGGCGACCCAGAGTTCCTGGCGCGCCTGGCGGAGATCGCCCCCGACTGCTGCCCGGTGGTGGCCTACGGCGCGCTCCTGCCGCAGTCCGCGCTCGACGTTCCCGCGCACGGCTGGGTGAACCTGCACTTCTCCCTGCTGCCCGCCTGGCGCGGCGCGGCCCCGGTCCAGCACTCCGTCCTGCACGGCGACGACGTGACCGGCGCGTCCACCTTCCGCATCGTCAAGGAACTCGACGCCGGGCCGGTCTACGGCACGCTCGCCGAGACGGTCCGCCCCACCGACACCAGCGGCGAGCTCCTGGGGCGTCTCGCCGAGTCCGGGGCGGGTCTGCTGCTCCGCACGATCGACGGCATCGCCTCCGGTGAACTCGCCCCCGTGCCGCAGCCCGACACCGACGTCTCGTACGCGGGCAAGCTCACCTCCCTGGACGCGGAGCTCGACTTCACCGCCCCCGCTCAGCGGGTGGACCGCGTCGCCCGCGCCTGCACGCCCGCGCCGGGCGCCTGGACCACGTTCCGGGGCACCCGCCTGAAGCTGGGCCCGGTCCGTCCGGTCACCGACGCCGACCGGCCCGACCTCGAACCCGGTCAGCCGTTCGCGGACAAGAGGAGGGTGGTGGTCGGCACCAGCACCCACCCGGTCGAACTGGGTCGTGTCCAGCCCCAGGGCAAGAAGGAGATGGACGCCGTGGACTGGGCCCGCGGCGTGCGTCTCGCCGAGGACGACCGACTCGGCCGCTGAGCTGCCGTACTCTCGGACCTGGCGTGCGTGAACGCGCGTCGGTACCCGTCCCCGGCTTGTTGAGGCAGAGCACACGTTGAGCGAGCAGTCCCGGTCCCGGCACCAGCGTCCCCGTAAGGGCGGCAGGCCCAGGCAGGGCGGTGGGCACCGGTCCGGGCCGCCCCAGCCCCGCGATCCCGCCCGCCGCGTCGCCTACGACGTGCTGCGCGCGGTGGAACAGCGCGACGCCTACGCGAACCTGCTGCTGCCCGCCCTGCTGGGCGAGCGCGGCATCCACGGGCGGGACGCGGCGCTGGCCACGGAGCTCACCTACGGCACCCTGCGCCGCCAGGGCACCTACGACGCGATCCTGGGGACCTGCGTCGACCGTTCGCTGTCCTCCGTGGACGCCGAGGTGCTGCCACTGCTGCGCATGGGCTCCCACCAGCTGCTGTCCACCAACATCCCGCCGCACGCCGCCGTCAGCGAGACCGTGGACCTGGCCCGCCGGGTGGTCGGCCAGCACCGGGGCAAGTTCGTCAACGCGATCCTGCGCAAGGTGAGCGCACGCGACCTGGACGCGTGGGTCGCGATCGTGGCCCCCGACCGCGAGCGCGACCCGAGCGGATACCTGTCGGTGGTCGAGAGCCACCCGCGCTGGGTGGTCAAGGAGCTGGCCCGGGCGCTGGGGGAGCGGTCCAGGGACGGCCTCGTCCAGACCGAGAGGCTGCTCACGGCCCACAACGAACGCCCCCGGGTGACCCTCGTGGCCAAGCCGGGTCGGGCCAAGGTCGCGGACCTGGAGGAGTCCGGCGCGCTGCCGGGCCGCTACTCGCCCTTCGCCGCCTACCTCCCCGAAGGCGACCCGGGGCTCCTGCGCGAGGTGCGCCAGAACCGGGCCGCCGTCCAGGACGAGGCCAGCCAGCTGGTCGCCCTCGCACTGACCCGGGTGGACGCCGGGGGCAGGGACGCGCTGTGGCTGGACATGTGCGCGGGCCCGGGCGGCAAGGCGGGCCTGCTGGCCAGCCTCGCGGGCCAGGGCGGGGCCCGGCTGGTGGCGTCGGAGGTCCAGCCAGCCCGTGCCGGACTGGTGGCCAAGGCGGTCCGCCGCGCCCCCCGTGACGCGGGCCGGGCCGTGGTCGCCGACGGCACCCGCCCCGCCTGGCGTCCCGGCGTGTTCGACCGCGTCCTCGTGGACGTGCCGTGCACGGGCCTGGGCGCGCTGCGCCGCCGTCCCGAGTCCCGGTGGCGCCGGACCCCGGAGAACGTCACCCAGCTCGCCCCGCTCCAGCGCGACCTGCTCACCCGCGCGGTCGAGTCGGTGCGTCCCGGCGGTGTGGTCGCCTATGTGACCTGCTCCCCGCACCTGGACGAGACCGACGGGATCGTGCGTGCGGTGCTGGCCGAGCGCGACGACCTCGAACTGCTGCGCGCCCCCGACTACCTGGACGAGGTCCCCGACCTCGCGGCGGGCCCGGAGGGGAAGTACGCGCAGTTCTGGCCGCACGTGCACGGCACGGACGCCATGTTCCTCGCCCTGCTGCGCCGCACGCCGGAGTAGCCGAACCGCTCCCCGCCCCCGGGGTCACGCCCTGGGGGCGGGACCCGGGTCATCACGAATCTACGTCGTAAAGGTCGCGGTCAGTCGGTGCCGAGGGAGACCACCGCGCAGATCATGCACGAGTTGCCCGCCTCGCGCAGCAGGTACCGGTGCGCCTCCGCCAGGACCTCGTCGCCGCGCGCGTCGCGGTACGACCACCGCACGGCCGCCCACACCAGGCGCTCGGTGAGCTCCTCCATCCCCCGCAGCTCGGGAACCGCGTCGACCATCCCGCGCTCCCGATACCGCTCCGCCGCTCCGGCGAAGGCCTCCCGGACGTCCCCGGGAGAGGCCACCGCCACGCTCTCCACGTCGCCCGCCACGTAGGCCGGATACCCGTACCTGGCCGCGACCCCCTCCATGTCGCCCCCCACCAGCTCGCGGCCGTAGCCCTCCAGGAAGTCCCGCAGCCCGTCCTCGTCCAGCATGGCTCCCCCTCGATCGGTGCCGCCCCCTTGGAACCCCTGCCCCGAACCAGCCCCGATACACTGCCCGACGTGGCAATCCAGATCTCTCCCAGCATCCTCAGCAGCGACTTCGCGCACCTGGCCGACGAGGCGGCCCGCGTCCCGAGCGCGGACTGGCTGCACGTCGACGTCATGGACGGACACTTCGTCCCCAACCTCACCCTCGGCCTGCCCATCGTGGAGTCCCTCCTCAAGGCGACCCCCACACCGCTGGACTGCCACCTGATGATCGAGGAGCCCGACCGCTGGGCGCCCGCCTACGCGGAGGTCGGCGCGGGCAGTGTCACCATCCACGCCAAGGCCGCCGACGCCCCCGTGCGCACCCTGCGGGAGATCCGCCGGCACGGCGCGCGCGCCGGCCTGGCCCTGAACCCCGCCGAACCGGTCGACCCCTACGAGGACCTGATCGGCGAGATGGACATGCTCCTGCTCATGACCGTCGAGCCCGGTTTCGGCGGCCAGCGCTTCCTGGACCTCGTACTGCCCAAGATCCGCCGCGCCCGCGAGCTCCTGGACAGCCGTGAGGCCTCGGTCTGGCTCCAGGTCGACGGCGGGGTCAGCGACGAGACCATCGAGCGCGCCGCCGAGGCCGGGGCGGACGTGTTCGTGGCGGGTTCGGCCGTCTACGGGGCACAGGACCCGGACGGCGCCGTCGAGGCGCTGCGCGCCCGGGCCCACGGGGTGAGCCCACTGACCCGAACCCACCGGTAACGATCGCGGCGCGCCGGGCCCCGGGGCCTGGCGCACCACGGGCGGTCCGCCTAAGCTGCCCGCTGTAGTCGTCGATTCCGCTTGGTCGCGGCTCCGTCTTCCCCTGCACGCGCGTGCCCGGGGGAGCGGCGCGGCGTGAGCGCGTTGCCAGGCGCGGACCCCGTGGAGTACGCGTGAACGCTTGGACCACCGAGCACCTGGCCATGGACACCCTGCGGGAGGCGGAGCACGCCGGTATCCGCTGGTTGCAGGAACTCGGAGCGTGGCTCGCCCCGCCCTTGGAGGCCCTCACGCTCCTCGGCTCGCAGGGCGTGCTCATCGCCCTGATGGTGACCGTCTTCTGGTGCGTCCACGCCGGTCTGGGCGCCCGGCTCTTCGTGGCCGTCGTCGCCTCGGCGGTGCTCAACAACCTGCTCAAGTCGGTGCTCTACGGCCCCCGGCCCTACTGGTACGACCCGCGGATCACCGGATACGCGCAGCACGGGAGTTTCGGCATGCCCTCGGGGCACAGTCAGGCGGCGGTGGTGGCGTACGGCTACCTCGCGGCGCACGCGCGCCGCCGGTGGGTGCCGTGGGCGGCGGTCGCGGTGGTCGCCGTGGTGGCCTTCTCCCGTGTCTACCTGGGCGTGCACTACTTCAGCGACGTCGTGGTCGGCCTGCTCGTGGGCGGGGCCCTGCTGTGGCTGGTGCTGCGCTATGAGGAGCGGGCCCTGGCGTGGTGGCTCTCCCTGGACGCGACGCGCTGGGTCCCGTTGCTGCTGGCGGCCTCCCTGGTGCCGTGCGCGGCGGCGACCGTCTGGCAGACGGTCGTGCGGGGGAGCTGGGCGGTCCCCGCGGGCGAGTGGATCGGTGCCGTCCCCGCCGATCCGGCCGGGCACTCCCTGCTCGGGCTCTACACGACCAGCGGGGCGCTGCTCGGCGGGGCGCTCGGCCTCACACTGCTGTACCGGCGGGGCTGGTACAGCGCCGCGGGCACGCTCACGGCGCGGGCGGCGCGGCTCGCCCTGGGGGTCTCCGTGGTGGTGCTCGTCCTGGCCGTGGAGCGGGTCCTCTTCCGGGACCTGGGCGCCTTCCCCTCGGCCCTGGTGTCCTTCGCGGTGTACGGCGCGGTGGCCTTCTGGGCGACCTTCGGGGCGCCGGAGATGTTCGTGCGCGCGGGGCTGGCGCTGCGGCCCGAGCGCCCTCCGACGGCGCGGTCCGACCGTCCCGCCCGTTGATGACCCCGGTCACACGGGCTTTGCGGCGCGTGGGGGAGGGGATAGGATCGTGTCGTTAGACAACAGTCAAACGCGTGCTCCGGGGTCGGTGAAAGTCCGAACCGGCGGTGACAGTCCGCGACCCGGTCGATTCCATCGACCGGTTGAACCGGTGGAATTCCGGTACCGACGGTGAAAGTCCGGATGGGAGGCAGTGCGCGTTGGGGCGGTCCGAGCCGTGCCGTTCCTCGGTGACGGCTCCGTGGTCCGTTCCTGTCGTGGACCCGTGTTCCACACCCTTTTCCCCGGAGCCGTGCCAGGCGAAGGGATGTAGGGCGTGTTCACCGGAATCGTCGAGGAACTCGGCAGGGTCGTCTCCGTCGCGGCCGCCGGAACCAGCGGTGAGGCCGTCCTGCTCACCGTGGACGGCCCCCTGGTCAGCTCCGACGCTGGTCGGGGCGACTCCATCGCGGTCAACGGCGTGTGCCTGACCGTCGTCGAGCTCGGTGAGGGCACCTTCACCGCCGACGTGATGAAGGAGTCCCTGGACCGCTCCTCCCTCGGCGCCCTCGTCCCGGGCTCTCCCGTCAACCTCGAACGCGCCGCGCGCAGCGACGGCCGCCTGGGCGGCCACATCGTGCAGGGCCATGTCGACGGCACCGTCACCCTCCTGTCCCGCGATCCCGGTGACAACTGGGACGTCCTCCGGTTCGGCCTGTCCCCGAGGCTGTCCCCCTACGTGGTCGAGAAGGGCTCGATCACCGTGGACGGCACCAGCCTCACCGTGTCAGCGGTGAGCACCCCCGGCGCTGACGAGGAGTTCTTCGAGGTCAGCCTCATCCCCGCCACTCTCGAGGCCACCACCCTGGGCGGCCTGGCGGTGGGCGCCACCGTGAACATCGAGGTGGACGTCATCGCCAAGTACGTGGAGCGCATCACCGCGGTCTCCCTCGCCCGTGCTCAGGACGGCACCCGCTCCTAGCGGGCCCCACCACCCACCCCGAACCACCCACGACGCACCTTCAGGAGCGGGCATGACCGTCACCGACACCACCCCGGCCGCCGACACCGGACAGGCCGTCGTCCTCGACCGCATCGAGGACGCCATCGCCGAGTTCGCCCAGGGCAGGGCCATCGTGGTCGTGGACGACGAGGACCGCGAGAACGAGGGCGACATCATCTTCGCCGCCGAACTCGCCACCCCCGAGCTGTTGGCCTTCATGATCCGCTACACGTCCGGCGTGGTGTGCGTGCCCATGGAGGGCGAGGACCTGGACCGCCTGGACCTGCCGCTGATGACCGCGCGCAACGAGGAGAGCCTGCGCACCGCCTACACGGTGACGGTCGACGCCCGCGAAGGGGTCAGCACCGGAATCTCCGCCGCGGACCGGGCCCGCACCATCCGCCTGCTCGCCTCCGACGACAGCCGCCCCGTGGACTTCGTGCGCCCGGGCCACATCCTGCCGCTGCGCTCCCGCCCGGGCGGTGTCCTGGCCCGCCGGGGCCACACGGAGGCCTCCGTGGACTTCGCCCGCCTGGCCGGTCTGCGCCCCGCGGGGGTGCTCGCCGAGGTGGTCAACGACGACGGCACCATGGCCCGTCTGCCCCGCCTGCGGGAGTTCGCCGACGAGCACGGCCTGAAACTGGTGTCGGTGGAGCAGCTGGCCGCACACCGCGCCTCGCTCGGTGACACCCTCACCGAGGACCAGGCCCGGCCCGCGCTGGTGACGCGCATGGTGGAGACCCGTATGCCCAACCGGCACGGCGAGTGGCGGGCGGTCGGTTTCAAGGGCACCGCCGACGGCGCCGAGCACGTCGCCCTGGTCCTGGGCGACCTGTCCGGCGGCGAGGACGTCCTGGCCCGTCTGCATTCGGAGTGCCTGACCGGCGACGCCTTCGGCTCCCACCGGTGCGACTGCGGCGCCCAGCTGGACGCGGCCATGGAGGCCGTCGCCGAGGAGGGGCGCGGCGTGATCGTCTACATGGGCGGCCACGAGGGCCGCGGGATCGGGCTCCTGCACAAGCTGCGCGCCTACCGCCTCCAGGACGAGGGCGCGGACACCGTCGACGCCAACCTGGACCTCGGTCTGCCCGCCGACGCGCGCGAGTTCGGCGCCGGTGCGGCCGTGCTCGCCGACCTCGGGGTCGTCTCGGTGCGGCTCCTGTCCAACAACCCGGCCAAGGCCGAGGGGCTGGAGCACCACGGTGTGCGGGTGAACGAGCGGGTGGCCATGGCCTCCTTCGTCACGGACGACAACCTCTCCTACCTGCTGACCAAGCGCGACCGCATGGGTCACGACCTGGCCGGTGTGGCGCGGTAGGCCCCGCCCGCCCCGCCCCCCGATCCACCCCCCCACATCCGTACACACCACCCACGAAAGGCCGGTCATGAGCGGCACAGGACGTCCGGACGAACACCAGGTCGACGCCTCGGGGCTGTCGGTGGGCCTCGTCGTCACCCGTTGGAACGAGGCGATCGTCGAACCGATGCTCGCCAACGCGCTCGCGGTGGTGAAGGCCTCGGGCGCGGCCGAGCCCGTGGTGGTGCGGGTCGCCGGGGCCGTGGAGATCCCGGTGGTCGCCCAGGAGCTGGCGCGCAAGCACGACGCGGTGATCGCGCTGGGCGCGGTCATCCGCGGCGGCACCCCGCACTTCGACTACGTGTGCCAGTCGGTCACCCACGGGCTCACCGAGGTGGCCCTGCGGGAATCCACCCCCGTGGGCAACGGTGTGCTCACGTGTGACACCCTGGAGCAGGCGCGTGACCGCGCCGGACTTCCGGGGAGCGTCGAGGACAAGGGCGCCGAGGCCGCGCTGGCCGCCCTGGACACGGCGGTCGCGTTGCGCGGACTGCGTCGCTGATCCCACCCGCCCGGGGCGCGCCCGCGCGTGGCCGACGGTGATCGGGGAGAGCCACGCCTTGGGCGCGTGGATGAGGGAGCAGCTGGTGCGGACGAGGGAACTACCTGTGGACGAGGTTTCGGGCGAGACGACCCTGCCGAGGACCTGGCGGCCCCGCGCGGTGCGCCTGGTGGCCTACGGCCTGGGCCTGTTGATCGTGGCGACCATGGTCGTGCTGGCGGTGATCCTGCCGAGTGAGTGGCGGGTGATGGACCGGTTCCTGGTCGTCCTGTTGGGGCTGGCGGTGGCGGCCGGGCTGCACATGCTGGGCCGTCCCCGGCTGGTGGCCACGGAGCGCGACGTGGTGGTCGTCAACGGCATCCGCACCCACCACCTGGCCTGGCCGGAGGTCCTGGACATCCGGATGCCGGTGGGGGAGCCGTGGCCCTGCCTGGACCTGTCGGACGGAACGTCGCTGCCGGTGATGGGTATCCAGAGCACCGACGGCGAGTACGCCCGTCGGGGGCTGGAGGAGTTCCGGTCGCTGCTGGGGCGGGGGGAGGGCCGCGAGCCCGAGTCCCCCGGCGGCGCGCGTTCGTAGGTGCGACCGAATCGGGCCCCCGTTTCCTGGAGGAACGGGGGCTCTTCCGTGTTGCGTGGGGCACATAGGTTGGTACCAGGGCCCATGAGCGGACCGCCGCCGTCCGCGTGGGGAGTCGTGGAAGAGGTGCCGCGTGCGAGATGTCCGAGCGAGCGTGTCCGAGCTGTACGCCTCGGGTGAGGTCTTCGCGGTGGCCACGGTGATCGACACCTTCAAGAGCGCACCGCGTGGCGCGGGGGCGGCGATGGTCGTGAGCGCCTCCGGCGAGGTCGTCGGCAGCGTGTCGGGCGGCTGCGTGGAGGGGGCCGTCTATGAGGAGGCCCTGGAGGCGATCCGCACCGGCGCACCGGTGCGCCGCACCTACGGTGTCGGTGACGACGACGCGTTCGGCGCGGGGCTGACCTGTGGTGGGACGCTGCACATGTTCGTCGAGCCGGTCAGTCGCGCGACCTATCCCCAACTGGGCGCGGTGCTCGGGGCGGTGGACGAGCACCAGCCGGTGGCGGTGGCCACCGTCGTGGCCGACCCCTCCGACGCCTCCAGGGTGGGCCGCCGCCGGATCGTGTGGCCCGGTCACGCGGAGGGCGACCTGGGAGAGGGCGGCGAGCGCCTGGCCGCGGCGCTGGACGACGACGTGCGCGGCATGCTCGCGCAGGGCGGTACGGGGCTGCTGCACTACGGTGTGGACGGCCAGCGGCGCGGCGACGAACTGGAGGTGTTCGTCCAGTCGTTCGCCCCGGCCCCCCGCATGCTGGTGTTCGGCGCGATCGACTTCGCCGCGGCCGTCGCCGACCTCGGCTCCTACCTGGGGTACCGGGTGACGGTGTGCGACGCCCGTCCGGTGTTCGCCACCGCCAAGCGGTTCCCGACCGCCGAGGAGGTGGTGGTGAAGTGGCCGCACGTGTACCTGGACGAGGTCGCCGACGAGATCGACGCGCGGACCGCGATCTGTGTCCTCACCCACGATCCCAAGTTCGACGTGCCGGTGCTCAGGCGGGCGTTGGCCACGGGCGCGGGGTACATCGGCGCGATGGGTTCGCGGCGTACGCACGAGGACCGTCTGGAGCGGCTCCGTGAGGCCGGGGTGGAGGAGGCGGCGTTGGAGCGCCTGCACTCGCCGATCGGTCTCGACCTGGGGGCGCGCACACCGGAGGAGACGGCGGTGTCCATCGCGGCGGAGCTGGTGCGCAGCCGGTGGGGCGGCACCGGCCGGGCGTTGAGCCGGACCCGGGGCAGGATTCACCACGACACGCCCGCGGTGCCGCTGGTTCCGGCCGGATTCGGCCAGACCCAGGGGTGATCCGAAACCCGTCCGGTGGTGAAGTGCCAGGTCGGAGCGGTGGTCCGGGTTCTGGCTGCGCGGCGGTGCCGGTGACCTCGTCCAGGCGGCCCACCCGGAGACCCCGTCCGTGGCATCATCGCGTCATGGATACGGGGGAGCGAGGGGACGAGCGTTCGGGTGCGGTGGCGGGCCTGCTGTTGGCGGCGGGTTCGGGCAGCAGACTCGGCCGCCCCAAGGCCCTGGTCGAACTCGCCGGCGAACGTCTGGTCGACCGCGGGGTGCGCACCCTCTCCGAGGGCGGTTGCTCCCCGCTGCTGGTGGTCCTGGGAGCCGCCGACACGTCCGTGACCGGCGCCCTGACCGTGCGCAACCCGGACTGGGAGACGGGCATGGGCTCCTCGGTCCGTGCCGGGATCGACGCCGTGCCGGGGACGGCCGACGCACTCCTGATCGCCCTCGCCGACCAGCCGTTGGTCACGCCCGAGGCGGTCCGGCGCCTGGTGGTGGCCTACGAGCAGGGCGCGCGAGCGGCGGTGGCCACCTACCACGGAAACCCGCGCAATCCGGTACTGCTGGGGCGGGAGCACTGGTCCACGGTCTACTCGATGGCCCAGCGCGACGTGGGCGCCCGACCCTTCCTGCGCGCCTACTCCCACCTGGTCACGACGGTGGCCTGCGACGACGTCGCCAGCCCGGAGGACATCGACACCCAGGAGGACCTGGCCCGGGTCACGGAGATGTTCGGCGGGGTGTGAGTCCGGGTTCGCGTAAGGTGGTCCCATGTCCTCCTGAACGCGTGCCCATCCCTTCCGCCCACCGCCCCAGCGTCGCCGCTCCCGCGTCCGCGCGCCGGTGGTCCCGCACGTGACCCCGAGGAACCCTCAGTGAACCCCGTCTACGCCGCGCTCCGCGCCATGGCCGAACGCCCCGAGCCCTACGCCCGAGTCAGCACCGCCGACCTGTGGACCGATCCGCACGTCTCCACGCGGATGCTCCGCCACCACCTGGACCCGGAGGTCGAAGCCGCCTCCCACCGGACCGAGTTCGTCGACCGGTCCGTTGACTGGATGGTGGAGCGCTTCGCCCTGGGGTCGGGTGCCCGCGTCGCCGACCTCGGCTGCGGACCCGGGCTGTACACCACGCGACTCGCACGCGCCGGGGCGAGCGCGCTGGGGGTGGACTTCTCTCCGGGATCGGTGGAGTACGCCGAGGACACCGCGCGCCGGGACGGGCTCGACGCCCGTCACCTGTGCCGCGACTACCTGGAACTGGACCTGGACGAGCGCTTCGACCTGGTCGTGATGGTGATGCGTGACTACTGCGCCATGTCCCCCGCGGACCGGGCCCGGCTGCTCGACGTGGTGCGTCGCCACCTGGCGCACGGCGGGTCCCTCCTGTTCGACGTGGACGCCGAACCGGCGCTGGAGCGGGTTCGGGAGGGACGGACGTACGCACCGAACCTGATGGACGGGTTCTGGTCCGCCCGCCCCTACCACGGCTTCCGGCACACCTTCCGCTACGACGACGAGCGGGTGAGCGTGGACCGCTACACCATCGTCACGGAGGACGGGATACGGGTGTTCCACACCTGGGTCCGCTACTTCACACCCGACACGCTCGCCGCCGAGCTCACCGCGGGCGGGTTCGTCGTCGAGGAGGTCCTCGGTGACCTCACCGGTGCGCCCTACGACCCGGCCTCGGGGGAGTTCGCGGTGCGGGCCCGGCCGCTCGACTGATTAGGCCGGCGGTTCGGCGAGGATGCCGAAGGAGTGCTCCACGCTCGCACCCGGGGCCAGGACGATCAGGTCCGTGCCGCTGTTGAGGGCGTCGGGCGGGCAGGTCATGGGTTCGGCGGCCAGGTGCGCCCGGTGGAGTTCGCCGCCGAGCGAGTCGGAGCTGAACAGTTGGAGCCACCCGTAGCCGGGCCCGGACCACAGGCTCACCCGGTGATCGGGGCCGCTCAGACGCACCCAGGCGCGGCCGTCGGCGTCGCGGTCCAGGTCGGTGAAGGCGGTGTCCAGCTCGGTGGCGCCCGGGTCGCGGCCGGGCGGGCGCAGGTCGAACCCGGTGCCGGCCACCGGGACCGGGTCGCCCACCGGCAGCAGCGACGCGTCGGCGGGCTGGCGGCTCCGTGCGGTGGCCTCCAACCGGACCTCGCCTCGTTCGACCAGGTCCCGCAGGGGGGCGCCCAGCGTGAGGTAGGGGTGGAAGCCCAGACCGTACGGGGCGTCGGTCCGGCCGGTGTTGCGCGCCGTGACGGTGACGGTGAGCCCGGGCGCCGGGGCGTCCGGCGGGCTCAGGTGGTAGGCGGCGGTCAGCTCCAACGGGAACGGGTAGCCGGGGGTGCCGGGGAAGTCCAACCGCAGGGTCACGTCCTTTTCGGAGCGCTCCTGAGTGGACCACGCGACCTCGCTGACCAGGCCGTGGATGGCCGAACCGGTCTCGGGGTCGTTGACGTCCAGGACGTACTCGGTGCCCTGGAAGGTGTAGCGGGCTCCGCCCACCCGGTTGGGCCAGGGCGCGAGCAGCTGCCCCTGGGAGGCGATGGGGCCCGACTGCCGGGTGTAGGGCCAGACCAGGTCGCGGCCCCGCCACGTGAGTGCCTGCAACCCGGCTCCGGTCCGGTCCACGCGCGCCCGGTACTCCCCGGCACGCAGCTCGAACACCTCAGCCACCCGTCCACCCTTCTCCGCCTGGTCCGGCACGGCGCCGAACCGGGAGATCATAGCGTGTCCGGCGCCTCACCAGGGGTGTCGGCCCGCCGACGCTCAGCCCAGCAGTCCGTCCAACGGGATGAGCACGCCCGACCCCAGGGCCAGCAGCCCCGTGGACAGCACCACCACGAGCATGAGCAGTGATCCCGCCACGGCCAGGCGGAAGGCGCCGAGGCGGCGCCGGGCCTTGACCGTGGACCTGGCGGCGGTGCGCCCCAGCACGAACAGGGCGACGGAGAGCAGTACCGGGAACCACCACGCGGAGCCGATCCCGCCGGGCAGCAGGTCGGTCAGCGCGGCGGCGCCGTCGGTCAGCGGGTTGTCGCCGAACTCCAGCAGACCCGTGTAGGCGTCGGTCACGAACGCGCTCTCGGGGAAGAAGCCCTCCCCGGGGCGCAGGGCCCGGCCCAGGCCGTCCACCAGGCCCACCAGGGCGGCGGGGTAGGCGAACCGGCGGCAGCGGCCGGCCCGCATCGCGCGCTGGATCTGTCCCATGGTGCGCTCGACGCGTCGCGACGCCCGTTCCTGCTGGCGACGCTCCTTGGCGGTCGCGGGCTCCTGCGGCCGGGTGGGGTCGCTGGGCAGCGCCGGGTTGTCGGGCCGGGTGGCGGCCGCGCGCCGCTGCCGGGCCGTGCCCACCCTCTCCCGTGCGCCCTCCCAGCGCGCCCGCGCCGATCCGGCCAGCGCGGCCCAGCGGTCCTGGCGGCGGGCCCGGCCGTCGGCTCGCTCGCGCTCGGCGATGGAGCCGCCGATCCGGGCGGCCTCGGGCAGGAGCAGGAGGGCCGTGAGTGTGGCTCCCCGGCTGGCCAGCGGGTCGCCGCCGTCGCGCAGGGCGAGGCGGCGCTGCTCGGACCACCAGGGCGCGCTCGGGGCGGCGCTGCGCTGCTGGGGGTGCCAGGACTGGCGGCGCAGCAGGGAGCGGTGCTGGGCCACGGTCTCTGGCGAGAGCACCAGCTCCACGGCTCGCGCCCAGGTCGAGTCGATCTCGTGGGTGGCGGGGTGCCGGGGGGCGTCCGGGTCGCGGGCGGTGTCGGGGCGCGCGTCCACCACGCGCTCCAGGGTCTGCTCGACCCGTGCCATCAGCAGCGGCACCTCGTGCTGGACCCGTTCCAGCCGGGCGCAGCGCCCCGACCCCCCGGAGCGGCACTCGGGGTGCGGGCACCAGTGCTGGGCGCCCAGGCCCACGGCCCCCGACGCCACGGCCTCGCGTACCACCGCGTGGCGGCTGGCGTCACCCGAGGCCAGGGCCAGGAGCCCGTCAGCGCTGATCTCGTGCCCCCGGAACCGGGGCGGCATCCCCGGTACGTAGCGGGCGGCCAGGGCGCTGATCGCGACGTGCGCGAGCTCGGGGCGGCCCTCCAGCCCGGTCAGATAGGCGCGGTCGAAGGTGTAGTCGTTGACCTCGCGATCCAGCCACGTGCGGAGCTCGGACCAGTGGCTGCGCAGCCACATCGCCCCGGTATCGGAGCGGTCCAGCAGGTCGAAGGCGAGGCTGGGCGGGTCCTCGTGGGAGGTCCCCGCGAAACTGATGGGGCGTCGGCGGCTCGCGGTGCGGATCGGCGGTCGCTCGCCCGCCAGCCACGCCGCGACCTCCTCGTACCCCCAGCGGGCGGAGGGGGCCAGGGTGAGCAGGCCCCGGGCGAGCAGGCGCCAGCGGTCGTCGGTGATGGCCGAGACGTCGACCTCGGTGTTGCGGGCGGTCAGCCAGTTCCCGCCGCGGTCGGGGCGGCGGCCGGTGGTGATCTCGTGCACCATGACGCCCAGCGACCACCAGGCGGCGGGGGCCTCCCGGCGGCCCTCCACCACCTCGGGGGAGGCGTAGGCCTCGGTGACGGCCTGGCTGCCGTAGACCCGGCTCATGGTGGCGCGCACGGCCCCGCCGAAGTCGGTGAGGGCGACCACCGGCGGGTCCAGGGAGCGGACGAGCAGGTTCTCGGGCTTGACGTCGGTGTGGTTGTGCTGGAGTTCGCCCTGCCAGTGGTGCAGGCAGTCGGCGACGGCGCGGACCACGGCCCGGGCGCCCTCGTCGTCCAGGGGGGCCTGGTTGATGACCTCGCGCAGGGTGCCCAGGGAGAAGTACTCCTGGGCCTCCCAGGCCAGGTCCTCGCCCCAGGAGCTGGCGGCGGTCCCGTACCCCTGGATGGCCGGGGTGTGCGGGGAGGCGGTACCCCGGGCGCGCAGGCGGTCCAGGAGTTCGCGGTTGATGTCGTGACCGGGCCGGTACACCTTCAGGGCCAGCCGCCGTCCGGGTGCGTCGGCGGGTTCTGCGAGGTAGACCACGGCCTCGCCGCCCGCGCCGATGTGGTCCAGGACCTGGTAGCGGCGGCGGAGTTCGGCGGGTACGGCGTAGTCGAGGTCGCCCGCGGGTCCCACGACCACGCGGGAGACCAGGCGGGCCATCCAGTCCAGGAGCGGACCGAGGAGGACGCGCCACCAGGGGGCGGGTGCTCCGGGCCCGTTCGCTCCGGGGCCGGTGCGGCCCCCGCCGGGACGGGCGGTGGGGGAGGGCGGCGGCTGGACCCGGGTGCCGTCGACGGGTGCGGCCGCGGGGTCGGGGCCCGCGGGCAGGACCGTGGTGCGGTCCGTACCGGACGGCGTCGGCGGGACGACGCGGGTGGCGGCCTCGTCGGGGGCGGGCAGGGGGACCGGGCGGGCCCCAGGCCCGGGCGGGGGTGACGCTCCTGGTCGGAACACGCGTGTGACCCAGCGCGTGGGGCCCGTGGGCGGGCCGTGCTGCCCGGAGGGCGCGGTGGGGTCGATCCGTTGGGTCGGTGCGTTCTCGTCACCGGGGTCGGGCGTGACCATCGAGGCCGGAGCCATCCTTCGGATAGGAGGTCGTCTGCGGGTGTCCGGGAAGCTCGCCGTGGCGGGGCGGACCCCTCCAGGTTAGGTCGTGCGCGGGCCCGGTCGGGGCGTCGGGAGCCCGCCACTGACCGGGTGCGCGGACGACGTCCTCCCCGTCACCTCCTGGGACTCCGGCGGGGGCGTCGCGGTTCCGGTTCCGTCGCGTTCTCCCTGTCGGCTCCGGGCGCGGCCCGCGCGGTGCGCGCGGGCCGGTTCAGTGCTGTCCGCGCGGGGTGGTGCCGAGCGCGGCGCAGGCCTCCTGGTACATGCGGACCACCTCGACGCGGATCTGCGCGCGCTCGGTGAGCGGCGCGGACCAGGGGATGCGTACGGTCTCCTCGGTGCCGTCGACGGTCACCGCGTAGTCGCCGCCCTCCCGGTCGAGACCGGTCATGCGTGCCGAGGTGGCCTCGGGGCGCCCGCCCAGGGCGCGGCAGATGACCAGGGTGTCCTCCGGGTGGTCGCCGTTCATGTGCGCGGTGACGGCGGTGACGACCTCGGGGGCGAAGGGTTGGGGCTGCACGGTGCTCCTCCTGCGGTCCGGGACCGGCCGGTACGTACGAGACGGGGGAGGGTCGTTGGACCCTCCCCCGTCGACGATATCCGAGCCCTCACCGGCTTGACGACGGAGTGTCGTCAAAACCCCCGGGTCGGGGCGCCGTTCCGGCCGGAGCCGGTGCGGCTCAGGCCTCTCGGGTGAACTCGGCGTCGATCTCGATGGAGATCTTGTCGCCGACGACCACGCCGCCGCCGTCCATGGGCATCTCGATGTCGACGCCGAACTTCTTGCGGCTGATGGTGGTGGTCGCGGCGAACCCGGCGCGGTCCAGGCCGTAGGGGTCGACCGTGGAGCCGTTGAACTCCAGGGCCAGCTCGACCGGGTGCGTGTTCTTCTTGATGGTCAGGTCGCCCTTGAGGACGAAGTCCTCGCCGCGGGCCTCCAGGCCGGTGGAGCGGAAGCTGAACTCCGGGTGGTGGTCGGCCTCGAAGAAGTCGTTGGACCGGATGTGGTTGTCGCGGTCGGCGTTGTCGGTGTTGATGGAGCTGGCGTCGATGCTCGCCTCGACGGAGGACTGGGTGGGGTCCTCGGGCACGGTCAGCGTGGCGTCGAACCTCTCGAAGCGGCCGCGCACCTTGCTCACCATCATGTGGCGGACGGAGAAGCCGACGATGCTGTGCGCGGCGTCGATCTTCCAGGTGCCGGGCTTGAGTTCCTGAGCGGCCATGGTGTCTCTCCCTGTGTGCGGACGGCCTCGGTCGAGGGCCGTTCTCCGAGTTGTTCCCTGACTGGCAACAAACTACCCGAGAAGTATCTTCCTGGGAAGTAGTTTAGGTGTTCGTTCTCGAACACGCAAGGGCCACGGGGGTCCACGCCCTAGAATCGAGCCATGGAGAAGGCCTGGCTCGACGCCGACGAACAGCACGTCTGGCGCGGTTTCCTGCGCATGAACGCCTGGATCTACGACGAGCTCGAACACGACCTGCGGACCCGCGACGGTCTCACCCTCATCGAGTACGGCATCCTCGCCCACCTCTCCGAGGCCCCCGACCAGCGCATGCGCATGCGCGACCTGGCCGAGTCCGTCATCGTCTCCAAGAGCCGCCTGTCCCACCAGGTCGCCCGCCTCGAACGCGACGGCCACGTGCGCCGGGAGAGCTGCGCCGACGACCGGCGCGGGCTGTGGGCGGTCCTCACCGACGACGGGGTCGCCGCCCTGCGCGAGGCCGCCCCCGGACACGCCACCCGGGTGCGGGCGCTGATGTTCGACCGTCTCAGCCCGGAACAGGTCGGCCAGCTCAGGGGGATCGTCGCCACCCTCGGCGGCACGCGGCCCTAATCCAGCCCGAACTCCCCGAA
Organism: Nocardiopsis sp. NPDC007018; assembly: GCF_040635075.1. Taxonomy (NCBI): domain Bacteria; kingdom Bacillati; phylum Actinomycetota; class Actinomycetes; order Streptosporangiales; family Nocardiopsidaceae; genus Nocardiopsis; species Nocardiopsis sp. NPDC007018. The sequence goes on along the minus strand of NZ_JBEYHA010000002.1, from coordinate 77,848 downwards.
ACCGCCGTCCCCCGGGCGCGACCCTGCCAGGCTGGTACCCGGGGCGGGCCGCCGAACGCGCGCACCCCCGCGGGGCGGCCGCCCCGCACGGCGCCGACAGGGGAGAGGTCACATGGTTCTGTCCGAGAGGGGACCCCGGCACGGACACGCGCCCCGGGTAGAGTCGGAACACGTGAGCAGACCATCGATCACCGGCGCCCAGAACTTCCGCGACGACGACGGCAGCGCCGACCCGGCCGTCGAGACGGCCCTGCGCGAGCACGCGGCGGGCCGGACCGGCGACCGCCAGGTCCTGACCGCCCTCGGCGGGTCCCGGGTCCTCATCCCGGTGGTGGCGGTGGCCACCGAGACCGAGGAGGGCGCGGGCGGGCTCACCAAGGACAAGAACAGCGAGGTGGCCATCCCCATCATGACCGGCAAGGACGGTCGCAGGGGGGTCCTCGCCTTCACCTCCGTGGACGCGGTCCGGCGCTGGCGGCCGGACGCCCGGCCGGTCCCCTTCACCACCCGGGACGCCTGCAAGGCCACCCTGGAGGAGAACGCCGACGCGCTGGTGATCGACGTGTCCGGGCCGGTCCCGCACACGATCCAGGGGCGCTTCCTCACCGTGCTCGCCGAGAAGGGCTCGGTTCCCGAACCCAAGGACGACCCGCAGGTGCTGTCGATCATCTATCGCGTCACCCACGCCGAGTTCGGGGTGGAACGCGTGCGGGTCCACGCCTCCGAACGCGCGGACCTCGGCATCCGGCTCGAACTGGAGGAGCGCGACGACGAGTCGCTGCGCCGCGTCGCCGAGCGGCTCGGCTCCGAACTCCAGCACGTGCTGCCCGGCGGGGTGGAGCTGAGCGCGGTCGTGCGGGCCCGGCGCGACGACACCTGACCCCGGGGTTGTGCACAGGTGGCCCGACACCCTGTCGCCGACCGCCGCCAGCAGGTAGTTTCCGAACATGTCCACCCCCCTGGAGCTCGCGTCGTCCCCCACGGCGCGGGCGGCCCTCACCGCCGCCGTCCTCCTCGTCGCGGGACTGGCGGTCGGCCGCGTCGGCGGTCGCCTGGTCCACCTCTTCGGCCCCGCGGGGCCGCCCGAACCCGCCGGGCCGCCGGGGCGGGCCGCTCCCCAACAGGACGCTGCCACAGGAGGGGGCGGCGACCCCGTAGGCGCGCCCGACGCGCCGAGCGCGTCCGCCGCCACCGCCACGAGCGCCCCCGACCCCGGTGCGCCACCGGACGGCCCCCCGCCGCCCCGCTGCCCGCACTGCCTGATCCGGGTCCCCTTCGCCCGCGGGCTGCCGGTTCCCGCCGCGCGCGCGTTCCGACGCGGTGGGCCCTGCCCCCACTGCGCGGTGCCCGTCCGCTCCCAACCGGCCGTCGTCGCCACCACGGCCCTGCTGTTCGCGCTGGTCGGAGCCGTCGCCCCCGCCCACCTCGCCGAGTGGACGCCCTTCGGCCTGCTCGCCGTGCTCTGGTTCGTCGCCCTCGGTGTGCCGCTGTCCGCCGTCGACCTGCGGGTCATGCGACTGCCCGACGCCCTCGTCGCCCCCGCCTACCCGGTCGCCGCGCTCCTGCTGGCCGCGTCGGTGCTCCTCCCGCCGTCCGGGCCCGACCCGGAGCGCGGGTCCGGGGCCCTGGTGAGCATGGTGCTCGTCACGGTCCTGTACTGGCTCATGTGGCGGATCAGACCCGGGGGGCTCGGCTTCGGAGACGTCAAGCTCTCCGGACTCACCGGTCTGTACGCGGGCTGGGCCGCCGGTCCGGTCGGCGCCCTGGCCGCCGCCTTCTGGGCCTTCGCGGCCTTCTCCCTGCTCGGCCTGGCCCTGCTGCTCCTGCGCCGGATCACCCGGGCCGACCCCCTGCCGCTCGGCCCGTTCATGCTCGCCGCCACCCTCGCCACCGTCCTGGCCGGTCACCCCCTGCTTCCCCAAGCCTGAACCCGGTGACCACGCCCGCCCCCGATCCGTGGGAGGATCGGTGCCATGTTGCGTTGGCTGACCGCGGGGGAGTCCCACGGACCTGCACTCGTCGCGATCCTGGAGGGCCTTCCGGCCGGTGTGTCCGTCACCTCTGACGACATCGCCGCCGCGCTGCTCCGCCGTCGCGCCGGGTACGGTCGGGGCGCCCGGATGAAGTTCGAGAAGGACCAGGTCTCCGTCATCGGGGGCATCCGGCACGGCCTCACCCAGGGTGGGCCGGTCGCGATCGAGGTCGGAAACTCCGAGTGGCCCAAGTGGGAGAAGGTGATGTCGCCCGACCCGGTTCCCGCCGAGGAACTGGACGGCATGGCGCGCAACGCGCCGCTCACCCGCCCCCGGCCCGGGCACGCCGACCTCGTCGGCATGCAGAAGTACGGGCACGTGGAGTCCCGGCCGATCCTGGAGCGCGCCAGCGCCCGTGAGACCGCGGCCCGGGTCGCGGTCGGCGAGGTCGCCCGGCGGTTCTGCCGTGAGGCGCTCGGCGTCGAGATCCTGAGCCACGTGGTCTCCATGGGCCCCGTCGGCGTTCCCGAGGGCGCGCCCGAGCCCCGCCCCGAGGACCTCGCCGCCATCGACGAGGACCCGCTGCGCTGCTTCGACCCCGCGACCAGCGCGCGCATGGTCGAGGAGGTCGACGACACCAGGAAGTCCGGGGACACCCTGGGCGGCGTCGTCGAGGTGCTCGCCTACGGACTGCCGCCCGGCCTGGGCAGCCACGTGCACTGGGACCGCCGCCTGGACTCCCGCCTGGCCGGTGCCCTCATGGGCATCCAGGCCATCAAGGGCGTGGAGGTCGGGGACGGTTTCCGGACCGCCGCCCGCCGGGGTTCGCAGGCCCACGACGAGATCGAGCCCGGTCCCGACGGCGTCCGCCGCCGCACCAACCGCGCCGGAGGGGTCGAGGGCGGCATGTCCACCGGCGACCCGCTGCGGGTGCGCGCCGCGATGAAGCCCATCGCCACGGTGCCCAAGGCGCTGGACACCATCGACACCGAGACCGGAGAGCCCACCAAGGCCCACCACCAGCGCAGCGACGTCACCGCCGTCCCGGCCGCCGGTGTGGTCGCCGAGTCCATGGTGGCGCTGGTCATCGCCGAGGCCGCCATCGAGAAGTTCGGCGGCGACTCGGTCTCCGAGACCGCCCGTAACCTCCGGGGCTACCTGGACGCGCTGGCGATCCGCTAGCACCACCCCACACCGGCCCGCCCTCCCCGGAGCGCGGGCCGGTGTGCTGGGCGGATGAGCCCACCGCCCGGGGGCCCGCGCACGCGTTGAGGGGTGGTCCCCGGGAACGAGCACTCCCGGGGCCGGCTCTGGTGGTCCCCCGCGCACGTGGGGACGCGCCCCGCGACAACCGGTAGCGTTGGTGGGACAGAGCCTGCTCCCCGTGCGCGGTGAGGGACCCGCCGTCAGGCGCGCCTTCGAGCAGGCGGTCGGAAACGTTCCCCGCGCACGCGGGGATGACCCCCAGAGGTAGGCAGAGCGTGGCAAGAGCGATCGCGGTGCTCATCGGTTCGCCCGGTTCGGGCAAGTCCACCGTCGGCGAGGCCCTGGCCCGTCGGCTGGACACCGACCTGTTGTGCACCGACACCGAGATCGAGAGGCGTGCGGGCAAGCCCATCGGCGACATCTTCGTCCAGGACGGGGAGGAGCGCTTCCGCGCCCTGGAGCGCGAGGTCGTCGCGGAGGGGTTGCGCGCCTGGGACGGTGTCATCGCGGTCGGCGGCGGCGCGGTCCTGGACGAGGACACCCGCAGGGACCTGGCCGACCACCACGTGGTCTACCTCCAGGTGGAGTTCGGCGAGGCCGCCAAGCGCGTCGGCATGGACGTAGCCCGCCCCCTCCTGGCCGGTAACCCCCGCACCCAGCTGCGCAAGCTCCTCAACGAGCGCCTCCCCGTGTACGAGGGCCTGGCCTCGGTCACCGTCCCCACCACCGACTACCACCCCGAGGAGATCGTGGACGTCATCGTCGCCTCCCTCCCCGCCGGAAGGGCCGCCCAGTGACCGTCACCCGCATCGGCGTGGGCGAGCCCGCCGGACGCTACGACGTGGTGATCGGCACCGGCGTCCTCTCCGAACTCCCCTCCCTGGTCGGCGGCGCCGCCCAGGTGGCCGTCATCCACCCCGAGGGCCTGGGCGAGATCGCCCGCCCGGTGGTCGGGGTCCTGGAGGAGGCGGGGTACCGCGTCCGGCCCATGCCGGTCCCCGACGGCGAGGCCGCCAAGACCGCCGCCGTCGCCGCCGACCTGTGGTCGCGGCTGGGCGCGGCCAACTTCACCCGTACCGACGCGGTGGTGGGCGTGGGCGGCGGGGCCGCCACCGACCTGGCCGGGTTCGTCGCCGCCACCTGGCTGCGCGGGGTGCGCTCGGTCCTGGTCCCCACCACCCTGCTGGGCATGGTGGACGCCGCCGTGGGCGGCAAGACCGGCATCAACACCCCCGAGGGCAAGAACCTCGTCGGAGCATTCCACCCCCCGGCCGGAGTCCTGTGCGACCTGGCCACCCTGCCGAGCCTGCCACGGGCGGACTACGTCGGCGGGCTCGCCGAGATCATCAAGGCCGGGTTCATCGCGGACCCCGTCATCTGCGACCTGGTCGAGGACGACCCCGAAGGCGCGGCCCGGCCCGAGGGAGGCCACACCCGCGAACTCATCGAACGCGCCATCCGGGTCAAGGCCGACGTCGTCTCCGGCGACCTCAGGGAGAGCGGCCGTCGCGAGATCCTCAACTACGGCCACACCCTCGGGCACGCCGTCGAGCGCGCCGAGAACTACACGTTCCGGCACGGCCACGCCGTCTCCATCGGCATGGTGTTCGTGGCCGAGATGGCCCGTCTGGACGGTCGGATCGACGAGGCGCTGGTGCGGCGGCACCGCTCCCTGCTCACCTCGGTGGGCCTGCCCGTCAGCTACTCGGCCGAGGCCTGGCCGGAGCTGCGCGCCACCATGGCTGTGGACAAGAAGGCCCGCGGGGCCACGCTCCGCTTCGTCGTCCTGGACGGTCTGGCCCGTCCCGCGATCCTCAGCGGACCCGCCCCCGAGCTGCTCGACGGCGCCTACCAGGCGGTCGTGGACGGTTCCTGAGTCCTCGGAAGCCACTAGACTGACCGAAGGCGAGGAGTGCCCGGGCACCGGACCGGCACGGCCGAGGGCCGCCACGGGAACCGCGCCTCGCCCCACTGACCACCGACCGGACCACCGTGTCCGGTCTCCGACGTGTCACACCCCTGGGAGAGACGACCGAAGTGGCCACGACGAACGACATCAAGAACGGCACGACCCTGCGGCTCGACGGCGGCGTCCTCTGGAACGTCCTGGAGTTCCAGCACGTCAAGCCGGGCAAGGGCGGCGCGTTCGTCCGTACCAAGCTCAAGAACGTCCTCACGGGCAAGATCGTCGACAAGACCTTCAACGCGGGCTCCAAGGTCGAGTTCGCCAGCGTCGACCGGCGCGACATGGAGTACCTGTACCACGACGGTGACTCCTTCATCTTCATGGACACCCAGACCTACGACCAGATCCCGGTCAGCGACGCCGTGGTCGGCGACGCCAAGGGCTTCCTGCTGGAGAACACCAAGGTCACGGTGGCCACCAACGAGGGCAACCCGCTCTACATCGAGATGCCCGCCGCCGTGGAGCTGGAGATCTCCGAGACCGACCCGGGCGTCCAGGGCGACCGCTCCACGGGCGGCACCAAGCCCGCCAAGGTCCAGACCGGCGCCACCATCCAGGTCCCCCTGTTCGTCACCACCGGCGAGCGCGTCAAGGTCGACACCCGCACGGGTGACTACCTCGGGCGTGTCAACTGATGAGTGGTGCACGGCGCAAGGCACGTCGGCGCGCGGTCGAGGTCCTCTACGAGGCCGAGGTGCGCTCCACCTCGGTGGAGGACGTCATCAGGCGTCGCCGAGCCCAGCCCGAACCGCCGATCAACGAGTTCACCGAGCTGCTGGCCCGCTCCGTGGACGAGCGGCGCGAGCGCATCGACGCGCTCCTGGACGAGTACGCCATCGGGTGGACCCTGGAGCGCATGCCGGTCGTCGACCGCAACATCCTCCGGATGGGCGCCTACGAGCTCCTGTGGGCCGAGGACATCCCGGACGGCGTGGCGATCGCCGAGGCGGTCGGTGTCGCCAAGGAGCTCTCCACCGACGAGTCGCCCAACTTCATCAGCGGACTGTTGTCCAGGCTGATGGAGAACAAGGCGACGCTCTCGCTCTGAGACCTCGCACCGAGGCCGGGCACTAGCTGATTGAGGGAACGCAGGTGACTGACAGGAGCGGCACGCACGCGACCGCCGCGAGCGGTTTCGGTACGGGCGGCGCGGCCGGCCCCGCGCGGGCGGCCAACGCGGCCCGGACCGCCGTGGTGTGGGACGCCCTCTCGCGGTTGCTGGACCGTCTCTTCGATGGTGAGCCCCTGGAGATCGTCGACGCGGGCGGTGGTACCGGCGGTGTCGCCGTTCCGCTCGCCGAACTCGGTCACCGCGTGACCGTCGTCGAGCCCAGCCCGGACTCCCTGGCGGCCCTGGAGCGCCGCGCGGCCGAGAGCGGCGTCGTGGTGCGTGGGGTCCAGGGGGAGACCCGGGACCTGGCCTCGCTCTTCCCGGCCGCCAGCGCCGACCTCGTGCTGGTGCACAACGTGCTGGAGTACGTCGACGACCCCGCCGCCGCGTTGGCCGACGTCGCCGGTGTCACCCGACCCGGCGGCGCGGTCAGCCTGCTGGTCACCAACGCCGTCGCCGGGGCCCTGCACCGGGTCCTGGCCGGGCACATCACCGAGGCACGGCACCTGCTGGAGGACCCCGACGGCCGTTGGGGCGGCGCCGATCCCATGCCGCGCCGGTTCACCCGTCAGCAGCTCCTCGAGCTGATCGGCCGTTCGGGTCTGACCGGCGAGAGTGTGCGCGGGGTGCGGGTGTTCGCCGACATCCTGCCCGGGCACGCCTGGGAGGGCGACGCCCAGGCCGGGCAGCAGCTGGTGGAGCTGGAGCGGGCCGCCGCCGACCATCCGGAGCTGACCGGCGTCGCCACCCAGCTGCACGTCGTCGCGCTGAAGCCGTAGGGCGGGAACGGGCCGTCCTGATCAGGGCATAGCCTGGGCGTATGAGCCGACGTCAACTGGAGCGCGGTGCCGCTCTGCGGGGTGTGGTCACCTCCGAGGGGATCGCTCCCCTGGGGCCGGACTTCCCCCTGGACGGTTCCGGTCCGGACGACGACTGCGCGATCCTGCACCTGGACATGGACGCGTTCTTCGCGAGTGTGGAGCAGCTGCGTCACCCGGAGGCGCGGGGCCGCCCGGTGATCGTGGGCGGAACCGGCCCGCGCAGCGTGGTCTCCTCCGCCGACTACCTGGCCCGCCGCCACGGCGTGCACTCGGCGATGCCCATGGCCCAGGCGATGCGGTTGTGTCCGGAGGCGCTGGTCTACCCGCCGGACGGCGCGGCCTACCGGAAGGCCTCCGAGGCCGTCATGGACATCCTGGGTTCGGTGACGCCGCTGGTGCAGCCGCTGTCGTTGGACGAGGCCTTCCTGGACGTGTCCGGTGCCCGTCGCCGTCTGGGGGGACCGGTGCGGATCGCCGCGATGATCCGCGAGCGGGTACGCCGCGAGCAGCGGCTCACCTGTTCGGTCGGGGTGGCCGCCACGCGGTTCGTGGCCAAACTCGGCTCCACGCACTGCAAGCCCGACGGTCTGCTGTTGGTGCCCACGCGGGAGGTACGCGGCTTCCTGCACCCGTTGCCCATCGGGGCCCTGCCCGGGGTGGGGGACAAGACCGAGCGCACCCTCGTACGGCTGGGCCTGCGCACGGTGGGGGCCCTGGCCGCGGCCGACCCGGGCCTGCTGCGGATGGAGCTGGGGGAGAAGGCGGGTTCCCGCCTGGCCGCGCTCGCGCGGGGCGAGGACCCCAGCCCGGTCGTCCCCGAGAGCCAGGACAAGAGCGTCGGAGCGGAGGAGACCTTCGCGGAGGACGTGGCCACCCCCGAGCTGATCGACCGCGAGCTCCTACGGCTGTCGGAGAAGGTGGCGCACCGGCTGCGGTTGTCGGGTCAGGTGGGGCGCACGGTGAGCGTGAAGCTGCGCCGCGCGGACTTCTCCACGATCACGAGGGCGCGGACCCTGTCCGAGAGCACGGACGTGGCCCGGGAGATCAGTGCCGTGGCGCGTGCGCTCTACGCGGCGTCGGGGCTGCGGGGTACCCCGCTGCGCCTGGTGGGGGTCCGGTTGGAGGGAGTCGCTCCGGTGGAGGGGGCGCACCACCAGCTCGCGTTGGGTGAGGAGGACACGGGTTGGCGGGACGTTGAACGGGTTATGGACCGGGTGAGAGCCCGTTTCGGTCCAAGCGCGATACAGTCGGCCGTATTGGCCAAGCGTGACGAAAACGACGTATGATGCGGCAACTTCCGGGGACCTCTGAGCGTTCTCAGAACAGGACCGGAGTAAGGGTAAGAAGAGAGGCATGGAAGCCGGTGTTTCCGATACAGGGCGAGGGTATCGTGGCCGTAGTGGGTCAGGTACACACGCAGCTTTTCTTTCCACTAGGCGCTAGTGCACCGTATTCTGGGCATACCACTGACCAAGAGACTGTTCATCAGTACCCGTCACCCCAACCGGGGACTGCCGTAGGGAGGCGCCGTGCCGCTCTCTGAACACGAGCAGCGCATGCTCGACCAGATCGAGCAGGCGCTGTATGCCGAGGACCCGAAGTTCGCGAACACTGTTCGGCAGACGAACCCGGGAGTCCATTACAAGCGCTGGATCATCAAGGCCGTCATCGGCTTCGTGCTCGGCATGGGGTTGCTGCTCCTGGGGCTGTTGCTGAGTAGTCCGGACTCGTCGCTGGCGCTTCCGGTCACCATCAGCGTCCTGGGGTTCATCTTCATGCTGGCCTCCTTCCTGCTGGGCGCCAACGCCTGGCGCAAGTCCGCCGGGGGCGGCGCGGAGGCGATGCTCGCGGAGGCCGAGGCGGAGGACAAACACAGGCGCAGGGGTGCCAAGCGTCCCGGGATGATGAACCGCTTCGAGGAGCGGTGGCGTCGTCGCCAGGAGGGCGAGGAGTAGGAGCCCGCCCGGGGCGGACACCGGTCCGCGCCGGGCGCCGCGTGCCTCGAACGTTCGCCCGTTCACGACGGTGGGGTCCACACACGTACGGCGTGTGTGGACCCCACCGTCGTGTGCGGGAGATTCCTGATCCGTCCTCCCGTGCCCGTGTGCCGACGCGTCGGCACACGGTTGCGTCCGTGGGACGCGCCGTGCCGCGGGGGCGGGTCACCGTGGGAGCGGGGCGGCGTGCCCCGTACGGGACACACCGCCCCGCGGCCCGAACGGGATCAGGCCGCGACGGGTACGGCGTCGGCAGCGGTCCGGGGGCGGCGCCACGGGGCCAGGGAACGCGGCAGGACCAGGGCCCGCCAGCGCTCGACACGGGTGGCCGCCGACCTCGCCCCCGACACGGCCGCGGCCAGGTCGGTGGCGAGGCCGGACCCGTTCACGCCCGGGTCCGGGGCGTAGCGGGCCGCCTCCTCGGCCAGGGCCAGCCGCCACACGGCGGCGTGCGCCTCGGAGGGCAGCAGCGAACCGTTCGTACGGACCGCCCCCAGCCGGGCGGCGGTGGCCCGGGGGCTCTCGGTGAGCGACCACTCCGTGCCCAGGTCCAGACAGGTGTCCCGGAGTTCCCGCCACGCGGCGTGCGCACCGTCGGCCCCGCCCGAGGCCACCGCGGCCCGGCGCGACCAGCGCACCACCGCACGCGCCAGCGCGGGTGCGACCAACAGCAGCAGACCGCCGAGGACGCCCGCCGCGACCGGCCACCAGGGCGCGGCGGACGAGCCCGTGCCCTCTCCGGAGGCGCTCACGGCGGGGTCGGTGGGCTCCGCCTCGTCCTCCTCCTGGGGGGTGGGGGTCGGCTCGGCGGGAGCGGTGGAGGGGTCGTCCTCGGGAGAGGCGCTCGGCTCGGGGGCGTCCGAGGCGCTCGGTTCCGGGTCGGGGCGGCGCTCGGAGTCGGTGCCGCCGTCCCCCGTGTACTCGGGGACCGTCGCGGTGCCCTGTCCCTGGGACGAGCTCGGGGTGGGCTCGAAGCGCAGCCATCCAGCGCCCTCGAAGTACAGTTCCGGCCAGGCGTGCGCGTCGCTCACCGACACCGACCACTCGCCGTCGCCCCCGCGCTGGCCGGAGGTGTAGCCCACCGCGACCCGGGCGGGGATGTCGGCCTGGCGGGCCATGACCGCCATGGCCCCCGCGAACTGCTCGCAGTAGCCGACCCGGTCCTCCAGGAGGAAGTGGGCCAGCGGGTCGGCGCCGTTCGGCACGGCGGGCGGGCGCAGGTCGTAGGTGAAGGAGCCGCCGGTGAAGAAGCCCTGAAGGGCGACGGCGCGCTCGTAGGCGGAGTCGGCGTCCTCGGTCAGGGAGTCGGTGAGCTCGCCCACGCGGCGGTCGATGCCGCTCGGGAGGTCGAGGTAGGAGCCGGAGAGGGAGCGTGGGCGACCGGCGTCGGCCAGGTCCCGCGCCTCGGGGCTGTTCTCCGCGGACTCCACGGTGAAGTCGAACCCGTCCGGGGGCGGGTTGGTGGTGTAGACCATCAGCGATTCGGGGTCCACGTACCAGTCGCCGGGCGCCTCCACCGAGCGGGCCGGGTAGGGCAGGGGAAGGAACTCCATGCCGGGGGCGTCGGGGTCCAGAGTGACACTCGTGCTCACGGAGGCGGGGGCGGCGGAGTCGCGGCCCGGGGGCGGCGGCAGCGTGCCGTCCAGGGTGGACTCGCGTCCGGTCCGCACCGGCGACATCGTCCAGTTCTCCCCGCCGAACTCGTCCAGGACGTAGGTGCGCAGGTAGTCGGGTTGCTCGGCGTCCGTCTGGTAGGTCAGTACCGTGCGGTCGGAGGAGGCGGCCAGGTCACGGCGGAGCGAGACCAGCGGATGGACGGTGGTCACACTGCCGCCGGCGTGGAACTCGGCGCCGTCCGCGAGGGTCTGGAACGCGTCGGTGCGCAGCGACGGCACCATCATCGGCAGGGACAGCGCCAGGAGGATCGCCGTGGAGGCCGAGGCCACCACGATGCCCGCCTGCGCGGCGCCCGCGGCGAACCGGCTGCCCGGGGTGTGCCCGTCCGGGACCCGCACCCCCCACTCGCGCCCCCGCACCCACATGTCCGTGGCCAGCAGGACGACGTAACCGCCCGCGCAGACCACGGCCTGGACCCAGGTCAGGCCGCCGCCGTCGACGGCCAGCGGCACCACGATGAGCGCCAGTGTCAGTCCGCCGGTCATGCCCGGGCAGCGGGCGGTGACGGCGAGGAAGTCCGCCGTCATCATGAACACCAGGAAGGTCAGCGCGATGATCAGCTGGAGCCCGGTGGTGGTCGGGACGGGCACGGCACTGGTGTTGATGCTGTGGACGCCCTGCTCGAACAGCGCCCACGCCCGTTCGAAGGTCGCCGCCGTCGGAACGACCCCGAGGAACCCGGTGCCGGGGGTGAGGATCGGGGTGAACAGCAGCGCCGCGACCAGGAGCTGGAGGAACGGCACCGGGAACGCGCTCCGGCCGGTCAGGCGGTACAGGGCCGACACCAGGGTCACCGCGACCATGAGGACCACGGCGGGCCCCCACCAGCCGTCGCCCCGGATCAGCCCTCCGAGCAGGGGCAGCGTCGCCAGCATCGCGACCAGGGTGGCCGCGGGCATCAGCGTTCTCGACAGGATCAACGGGACCCCTCCCAGGGGACACGTGCGCCCGCCGGGGCCGGAGGCGCCCCGGAGGGGGCGTGGCCGCCGTGGGGCGCGGCGGACGCGGACCCGACCCCGGAGTCGGGGGTGGTCGCGTGCCGCCACAACGGGGGAAGTTCGGCGGGGTCGGCGACGGCGAGCACCCGCCAGCCGTTGGCGGCCAGCAGGTCGCGGGTACGCCGGACGTGTTCGGGGTCGGTCCAGGCGGCCCGCGTGCACAGCACCGCCACGTGCGGACCCGAGCCCCTGACCCTGGACAGGGAGGCGGCGTCCTCGGGGGAGATCGCACCCAGGACCGCCACCACCAGACTGGAGGAGGAGCCCCGGGCGCCCTCCAGAGCGCTGATGCCCCCGTACAGGCTGTCCGCCTCGGAGGCCTCCACGGTCGCCAGGCCGTCCAGCACGCCGGACGCGTGCTCGGTGTGGAGTCGGCCCCGCTCGGTGTGCAGGCGCAGTTCGTGCCCGCCCTCCAGCAGGTGCACCGCCACCGACGCGGTCACGCTCACCGCCGTCTCCAGGGAGTCCCCGGAGTCCTCGCCTTCGTGCGCGGCCGAGCGGGTGTCGAGGAGCAGGGTGCTGTGCTCGCGCCAGTGCTGTTCGTCGCGGCGCACCATGAGCTCGCCGTGCTTGGCGGTGGAGCGCCAGTGCACCCGGCGCATCTCGTCGCCGTACCGGTACTCGCGGGGGATCGGGTCCTGTTCGCCGGCCCCGGCCACGGAACGGCGGGGGGAGTTCTCCCCCTGGGAACCGTCGGAGGCGCCGAGCGCGGCCAGCGGGACCACCTGCGGTGTCACCAGCAGGGCGCTGGGCGCGCCCACCCGTCGGGTCACCCGGACACAGCCCAGCGGGTCCGTCACGCTCACCCGCAGAGGACCGACAGGGTAGCGGCCGCGCACCTGCGGCCGCACCAGGTACGTGATGTCGCGGACCGCGCGCGGCGCCAGGAAGCCCACCGTGTAACGGGGCTCGTACCCCAACCGGACCGGGAGGGTGTCCTCGACCCGCACCCACACCACGGGCCAGGCGGGCGAGGCGTTGCCGACCCGGACCAGGACACGCGTGTCGGTCCCGGCGGTGACGCGGCTCGGCTGCAACGCCCGGCTCTGCGCCACCCGGCCGGCCGCGCCGAGGATCGTCAGCGCCGAGACCGGCGGTACCAGGAGGAGGAACAGACCCACCCCCACGAGTTCCCGCTGGCCGATGACGAAGCCGCACACGAGCGTGACGACACCGGAGAACAGCATCAGACCACCGCGTGCGGTGAGGGTACGTTGCGGGCGCATGGTCCGTCTCTAGGGGGTCGAGGGGCAGGGGTCAGCGGGGACCGGGCACGGGCAGACGGGAGACCAGTTTGGCCACGATCTGCTCGGCGCCGAGCCGCTCCATCTGGGCCTCGGGGCCGGGCAGCAGGCGGTGGGCCAGCACCGGGACGGCCAGCGCCTGCACGTCGTCGGGCACGACGTAGTGGCGTCCCTCCAGGGCGGCGTGCGCCCGCGCGGCCCTGACCAGGTGCAGGGTGGCGCGCGGCGAGGCGCCCAGCTTGAGTTCGGGGGCGGTGCGGGTCGAGTTGACCAGGTCCACGACGTAGCGGCGCATCCCGGGGGCCATGTGCACGTTGTGCACGCGCTCCACCAGGGAACGGATCTCCGCCGCGTTGGTGACCGGGGCCATCTGCTCCAGCGGCGAGCGGGAGCTGTGGCTGTCGATCATGTCCAGCTCGGCCTGAGGGGAGGGGTAGCCCACCGAGACGCGGGCCATGAACCGGTCCCGCTGCGCCTCGGGCAGCGCGTAGGTGCCCTCCATGTCCGCCGGGTTCTGGGTGGCCACCACCATGAACGGGCGCTCCAGGGCACGGGTCTGACCGTCCACGCTGACCTGGCGCTCCTCCATGCACTCCAGGAGGGCCGACTGGGTCTTGGGCGAGGCACGGTTGATCTCGTCGCCCAGCACGATGTTGGCGAACACCGGACCGGGGTTGAACTCGAACTCGTTGCGGTCCTGGTGGTAGACGCTCACCCCGGTGATGTCGCTGGGCAGTAGGTCCGGGGTGAACTGCACGCGCTGCACCGAGCAGTCCACGGCCCGGCCCAGGGCCTTGGCCATCATCGTCTTGCCCACCCCGGGGACGTCCTCGACGAGGAGGTGGCCCTCGGCGAACAGGACGGTCAGCGCGATGCGCAGGACCTCGGGCTTGCCCTCGATGACCGTTTCGATCGCCCCGCGGACGCGGTCGGCGACGGCGACGACGGCACCGACGTCTCCCCGCACGTCGCCTCCGTGGCCGTCATGCTGTGTGCCGAGTGACACGGGAACCCTCTCGCTCGGTGTGTCTGCCTGTATCCCTGTGTATCGCTCCGAGGCTAGGGCCAATCACATCGATTGCAAACCAAAGTGCCGGAATCGGCCGCCGTGCGGAGCGGCCGGTGGCGGAGGCGGTGCGCGACGCACGCGGGCGTCATCGCGCCCCACACGGACACCACGCGCAAGCCGCCTTTCTGACCTGCGCATTTATCGATTCTTCGGCGGTCGAATACCGATTGAAGCTGTTGACGGTGGGGAGGAGTGGAGTAAGGTGGAGCACCGTGGAGAGGGGTGAATTCTCCGCATAGGGGTGAGGGGGTGAGTGCGTGTTCCTCGGCACCCACACACCTCGCCTCGACCAGAAGGGACGGCTGTTCCTTCCCGCGAAGTACCGCGACGAACTGTCGGGGGGTCTGGTGATCACGAAGGGCCAGGAGCGCTGCCTCTACGTCTTTCCGGCGGACGAGTTCCGCCGCCTCACCGACGCCCTGCGCTCCGCGCCGGTCACCGCCAAGGCGGTCCGCGACTACAGCCGCGTCCTCTTCGCCAGCGCGTCGGACGAGTCCTGCGACAAGCAGGGCAGGGTCACGATCCCGTCGAAACTGCGCGCCTACGCGGGCCTGGACCGCGAGTGCGTCGTCATCGGGGCCAACACGCGACTGGAGATCTGGGACGCCGCCGCGTGGTCGGAGTACGAGGCCGTGCAGGAGCAGGCGTTCTCGCAACTCTCAGAGGAGGTGCTGCCCGGAGTGCTGTGACGACGCGGCGGGCGCCCGAACGCCCCCGATCCACCAGCACAGCCCATGCGACGCCGGGACCGGTGGCGGTCTCCGGAGACGGTCATCACGAGCTGGCGCGACTTCCCCGGTGCCAGGTCGTGAGCGTACGTCCGCCGGAAGGTGGACAATAGCGGCCGTGTCCGGAGGCCCTGCCGACCGTTTCGGAAGGGCCACGCGAAGGACACCGTGGGGCGCGCCCAGCGCGTCGTACGGACCCAGGGGGAGATCGCGACAGCGTGGAGGAACAGCAGCGCATGGGGGACAACCGGCAGTACGGGCGGTCCGACGGGCCCGACCCGACGGACCACGGGGCCACACAGGACGACATCGCCGCCCGCGTCAGGGCGGCCAGGGAGGGGATCGATCCCCTGCACGTACCGGTCATGCTCGACCGGATCGTGGAACTGCTCGCGCCAGCGCTGAGCAGGCCCGGGGCCGTCCTCGTCGACGGCACCCTCGGTCTGGGCGGGCACTCCGAGGCCCTGCTCAGGGCCTGCCCCACCCTGCGGCTGGTCGGCGTGGACCGCGACCCCACCGCCCTCGAACGCAGCGCCAGGCGGCTCGCGCCCTTCGCGGACCGCACCCACTTCGTCCACGCCGTCTACTCCGAGATCCCGCGCGCCCTCGACGAGGCCGGAGCGGAGTACGCCGACGCGGTCCTGCTGGACCTCGGTGTGTCCTCGCCACAGCTGGACGAGACCGACCGTGGTTTCGCCTACGCCCACGACGCGCCCCTGGACATGCGCATGGACGGTACCCAGGAGCTCACCGCCGCCGCGGTCGTCAACGACTACCCCGTCGCCGAACTCACCCGTGTCCTGCGCACCTACGGTGAGGAGCGCTTCGCCTCCCGGGTGGCCCGCGCCATCGAGCGCCGACGCGCCCAGGGTCGGATCGACTCCACCCGTGAACTGGCCGAACTGGTGCGCGACGCGATCCCCGCGGCCACCCGCCGCACCGGCGGACACCCCGCCAAGCGCACCTTCCAGGGCCTGCGCATCGAGGTCAACGCCGAGCTCTCCATCCTGGAGGAGACCCTCCCCGCCGCGACGTCCCGGCTGGACGTCGGCGGCCGCATCGCGGTGCTGTCCTACCACTCGTTGGAGGACAGGATGACCAAGAGGGCCTTCGCCGCCCTGGCCACCGACACCACCCCCGCCGACCTTCCGGTCCCCCTCCCGGACCGCCAACCGGAACTCCGGCTCCTGACCAGGGGCGCGGAACTCCCCACGGACGAAGAGAACGAACGCAACCCGCGCGCCCAGTCGGCACGCCTCCGGGCCGCCGAACGCGTGCGCTGGCCGTCGCGGCAGTAGGGAGACCAGATGGGCACGAAGACGGACACACGCCGTACCACCAGGGAGCGCACGACGACCAGGCGTACCGGGGCCGCCAAGCGCCCCGCCGCGCCCAGACGTCCGGCGCGCCCGGCGGCCAACCCGGGCAGCGCCCGCCCCGCGGGTACCGGCCCCGCACCGAAGATCCCCTTCGTGCTGCTCATCCTGTGCCTGCTCGGCGGGGCGCTGGTGGCGCTCCTCGTGCTGCGCAGCGT
This sequence comes from Nocardiopsis sp. NPDC007018, assembly GCF_040635075.1. NCBI lineage: Bacteria > Bacillati > Actinomycetota > Actinomycetes > Streptosporangiales > Nocardiopsidaceae > Nocardiopsis > Nocardiopsis sp. NPDC007018. The sequence continues at coordinate 61,524 of NZ_JBEYHA010000002.1, read as the reverse complement.
CGTCGCACAGGAGGCGTACACCATCACCAGTCTCCAGTCGGAGAACCGGGAGATGTCCTACGTGGAGCAGCAGCTGGAGAAGTCCGTGGCCCACCTGGAGACCTCCGAGCGCATCGCGAGCGAGGCCGAGGGCATGGGCATGGAACAGGGGGACGCGCCCCTCTTCCTCGACCCGGACAGCGGTGAGGTCTCCGGCGGTACGGGGGCCGGCACCGGGACCGCTGGGAGCGGAGAGTGAGCAACCCCCGCGACCGGCGTCCCCGAGACCCCCGAGGGCCCGGAGCCGCCGGACGCTCCGGGTCCCGCCCCAGCAAGCGCCCCCAGCGCGAGCCCCGGCGTCCGGCCAGCGGCGCCCGTACCGGTTCCGGCACCGGCCGCAGGGGCACCGCGCGTGAGGTGAGGAGGGGCGGGGAGCGGCCCCGGCGTACGTCCGCGCCTCCGCCGCCCCCGCCGCCGCTCCTGCGCCGCACCTTCCAGCAGGGCGATCCGAACAAGCGCATCAAGATCGGCGGGGCCATCATCGTGGTGATCCTCCTGCTGTTCGCGGGAAGACTCACCCAGATCCAGGGAGTGGACGCCGAGCGCTACGCCGAGGCCGCCGCCAACCTGCGCCTCCAGACCATCGACATCCCCACTCTGCGCGGGCAGATCACCGACGCCGCGGGCAACCCCTTCGCCCTGTCGGTGGAGGTGCGCACCGTCTTCGTCGACCCGGAGGAGGTCGAGGAGGAGCAGCGCGACCAGCTGGTGGACGAACTGGTCTCCCGGTTCGAGCTGGACCGGGAGGAGGTCGGGGCCAAGGTCGACGCCGCTCCCAGCCGCTACCAGGTGGTGGCCAAGAGGGTCTCGCCGGGCGACTGGCAGGACCTGCGCGAACTCGGCCTGTCCGGGGTGGGAGCCGAGGTGGACTACGAACGGGTCTACCCGGAGGAGACCGGAGCTGCCGACCTGGTCGGCTTCGTGGGCTCGGAGGGCCACGGTCTGGAGGGCCTGGAGGGCTACCTCGACTCGACACTGGCGGGTGAGTCCGGCAAGCGCCAGGTCGAGGTGGGCAACGACGGTACCCAGATCCCCATGGCGGGAGGGCTGGTGCGCGAGCCGGAGCCCGGCCAGGACGTGCGCCTGACCCTGGACCGCGACCTCCAGTGGTTCGTCCAGCAGGCGCTGGCCGAAAGGGTGGAGGAGTTGGACGCCGAGGGCGGCAGCGCCATCGTCACCAACACCGACCAGGAGATCCTCGCGATGGCGGACTACCCGTCCTACTCGCAGAACGACATCGACGCCACCGGACCGGAGGAGTGGTCCAACGGTGCCGTGGCCGAGACCTTCGAGCCGGGCAGCACGAACAAGGTGATCACGCTCGCGGCCGCTTTGGAGGAGGGGCTGACCACACCGGAGACGGTGTACACGGTGCCGTACACCCTCCAGTACTACGACCAGACGTTCCGCAACTCCACCAACAACGGCACCCAGCGGCTCACCGTCAACGGGATCATGGCCCAGTCCAGCAACGTGGGCACCATCAAGATCGCCGACCAGGTCAAGGCCGGGGTGCTGCACTCCTACATGAAGGACTTCGGTCTGGGGCAGCCCACCGGCCTGGCCCTTCCCGGAGAGGAGTCGGGCGTGCTCACCGACCCCGACGACTGGTGGGGGACCCAGCTCCCCTCGGTGTCCATCGGGCACGGACTCTCGGTGAACGCCGCCCAGATGGCGTCGGTCTACGCGACCATCGCCAACGGCGGGGTCCGGGTCGAGCCCCGGCTCATCGCCGGGACCGTCGACACGGACGGGGAGTTCACCCCCTCCGAGGCGCCGGAGAGGACCAGGATCGTCAGCGAGGACACCGCCGACCAGCTCGCCCTGATGCTGGAGGCGGTCACCAGCGACGAGGGCACCGCCCCGCAGGCGCGCATCGAGGGATACCGGGTCGCGGGCAAGACCGGCACGGCCAACCGCATCAACCCGGAGACGGGCGGGTACGACGGCGGCGGCTACACGGCGACCTTCGCCGGGTTCGCGCCCGCCGACGCCCCCGAGCTCGTCGTCCAGGTGGTCCTGCACAACCCGAAGGACACCTACTACGGCGGCGAGGCCGCGGGACCGGTGTTCAACGACATCATGTCCTTCGCCCTCAAGACCATGAAGGTTCCGCCGACGGACACCGAGCCCCCCGCCATCCGCCTCTTCGAAGAGGAGGAGGACCGCTGACCCCGCGCCCGGGCCGGGTACCCGGCCCGGGCTACGGAGCGTCGACGGGGAGGGCGTCCACCGCGTCCCGGACCGCGCGTACGTGCTCCGGTCCGGTGCGGCAGCAGCCGCCCACCAGGACGGCTCCGTCGGAGACCCAGCCGGCGGAGGCCCGCCCGAAGTCCACGGGGTCCGTCACCCCGGTCCACCGCCGCTCCGCGGCGTCCCAGCGCTCTCCGGAGTTCGGGTAGGCCGCGCCGGGGGCGCCGGCGAGGGCGACCTCGCGCAGGAGCCCCGGCACGTCGCCGGGCGGCACGCAGTTGACACCGACGGCCACGACACGGTCGAGGGCGGCGAGTTCGGCGGCCATTTCGCGCAGCGGCGTGCCGTCGGCGAGGTGCGCCGCGTCCGAGCAGGAGAAGGAGAACCACGCCCGCACGTGCGGCGTCTCCTCCAGGAGCCGGGCCAGGGCCCTGGCCTCGGCGCGCGAGGGCAGGGTCTCACAGGCCACCAGGTCGGCGCCGCTGTCGGTGAGCACCCGCCACCGTTCCCGGTGCCAGTGGAACAGGTCGTCCTCGTCGAGGTCGTAGTCGCCGGTGTACTCGGAGCCGTCGGCTCGGGCGGCCCCGTAGGGGCCCACGCCGGCCGCCACGAATCCGCTGCCGTGGGCGTCGCGTTCGGCGAGGGCGAGCCCGACCGAACGGGCGAGCAGCGCCAGCGCCTCGGATCGCGAGTGGACGTGCCGCGTCAGCTCCTCCACACCGGCCTGGTAGCTGGCGGTGATGGCGACGTCGGCGCCCGCCGCGAAGTACTCGCGGTGGACACGGGCGACGAGTTCCGGCTCCTCGACCAGGACGCGGGCGGACCACAGGCCGCCGGACAGGTCGCGGCCGCGCGCCTCCAGGCTCGTGGCCAGACCCCCGTCCAGCACGAGCGGTCGTGACGGCTCCGTCATGGCGGTACCTCCTCCGACCGAAGTATCACCCCTGGGCAGCGTGGAAATTACCGGCGGGACCCCCGCAGCCGTTAACCTCCACACGTGCCACCGGTAATGCGACCTGAACACGCCAGACTCCGTCCACTGTCCGACCTCGCAGCGCTGCTCGGTCCGGACGCCGCTCTCCTGCGCCCCGACCTCGGCGCGGACCGTCCAGCGGACATGCCCGACAGGGAGATCCATGTCCGCGGTATCACCCATGACTCCCGCAAGGTGCGGCAGGGCGACCTGTACGCCGCGCTGCCGGGGACCCGCGCGCACGGCGCCGACTTCTCCCAACAGGTGGCCGACGCCGAGGCGGCGGCCGTCCTCACCGACGCGGCGGGCGCCGACCGCGCCGCCGCGACCGGCCTGCCCGTGCTGGTCGTGCCGGACGTCCGCGCCGTGCTGGGAACGGCCGCGGCCTGGGTCTACGGCGACCCCGCCCAAGAACTGCTCCTGGTGGGCACCACCGGCACCAGCGGCAAGACCACGGTCACCTACCTGATCGAGTCCGGCCTGCGGCAGGCCGGGATGAGCACGGGCCTGGTCGGTACCGTGGAGATGCGGGTGGGCGACGAGCGGGTCGCCTCCTCGCTGACCACGCCCGAGGCCACGGACCTGCACGGCCTGTTCGCGGTCATGCGCGAGCACGGGACGTCGGCCGCGGCCATGGAGGTCTCCAGCCACGCCCTGGCCCTGGGCCGGGTCGGCGGGACCCGGTACGACGTCGCGATCTTCACGAACCTCTCGCAGGACCACCTGGACTTCCACTCGGACCTGCGCGACTACTTCGACACCAAGGCGCGTCTGTTCACCCCCGAGTACTGCGACATCGCGGTGGTCAACGTCGACGACCGGTTCGGCCGCGCCCTGGTGGACATGGTCCAGGGCCGCGGCGCGGTCCCCGTCACCACCTTCGCCGTGGAGGGCGGTTCGGACGCCGGTGCGGAGCACGCCATGGCCGCCGACTGGACGGCCGTGGACGTCGAGCTCGGCGCCACCGGCAGCACCTTCCGCATCGTGGGTCCGGGCGGCATGGAGGCCCTCGCCTCGGTGGGGCTGCCCGGGCCGTTCAACGTCTCCAACGCCATGGCGGCCGTCGTGGGCCTGGTCGAGGCGGGCGTGCCCATGGAGACGGCGATCGCGGGTGTGGCCGCGGCGCCCGGGGTTCCGGGCCGCATGGAGCCGGTCGAGGTCAGGGGCGCCTCGGGCCCCCAGGACTTCGCGGCCCTGGTGGACTACTCGCACAAGCCCGGCGCCATCGAGGCCGTGCTCGGCGCGCTGCGGGAGACCACCGACGGCCAGATCACCATGGTGGTCGGCTGCGGCGGTGACCGCGACCGGGCCAAGCGGCCGCTGATGGGCGAGGCCGCCGCGCGCCTGGCCGACCAGCTGATCATCACCAACGACAACCCGCGCGGCGAGGACCCGGTGTCCATCGCGTCGGCGATGCTGGACGGCGTGGCCAAGGTCCCCGAGGACCAGCGCGCGCGGGTCACCGTGGAGTTCGACCGCGCCGAGGCCATCGGTCTGGGCGTGCACCGGACCGGCCCCGGCGACGTCGTCGTGGTCGCGGGCAAGGGGCACGAGACCGGTCAGTACGTCAAGGGCGAGGTGCTGCCCTTCGACGACCGCGAGGTCCTGCGGGGCGCCATCGAGGACGCCCTGCGCACCCGCTCCAGCGAACGCCTCGGCCAGGCCCTCCAGGACGTCCACCGCGCGCCCGACGAGGCCTGACGCCCGACACACCCGAGACGCGCCGTGGAGGGTGACGACCTCTTTCCGGGACGCGGTCCCAGACCGCGTCCCGGTGGCGTGCGCCGTCGCGACGTGCGCGAATCGTACGCGCGTGAGGTGTCGCCGATCACGAAGTGGAGCATATTGCTCCGCACAGGGCCCTGCCGGGACCCCAGACGCCCCAACATGTTCTAAGGTAGGTCCGGCAATCGCAGCCCGACACGTGCCGCCCACCCAGGCGCCCGCGGCCCGGTACCAGCCGGAGTCCGTGGCCCGGCGCGGCACCGCGCGCACGGTATCCGCGGTGCCATCCCCTGACCCGATCCCGAGGCCGGGTGGCCAATGCCCTTGGGGCGCCGTGGGCCGGGCCTGACCTGAGGAGTGGATTTGATCGCGCTCACGCTCGATCGGATCGCTGAGATCACCCAAACCGCCATCGGCGGATCAGCGCGCCCCGACGCCGTCGTCGACGGCCCCGTCGTCATCGACTCCCGACAGGTGGCGCCCGGAGCGCTCTTCGTCGCGCTGAGCGGTGAACGCGTCGACGGACACGACTACGCCGCCTCCGCCGTCGCCGCCGGAGCCGTCGCGGTCCTGGCCTCGCGCCCGGTCGACGCACCCCACCTGCTGGTGGACGGGGGCGACGACGAGGTCGTGGCGGCCCTGGCCCGACTCGCCCGGCACGTGGCCACCGAACTCGGCGACCCCGGGCGCGGAAGGGACACCACCGAGGTCGTGGGGGTCACCGGCTCCTCCGGGAAGACCACCACCAAGGACCTCATCGCGCAGGTCGTCGCCAACCTGGGTCCGACCGTCGCGCCCGCCGGTTCGTTCAACAACGAGATCGGCCACCCGCTCACGGTCCTGCGCGCCGACACCGGCACGAAGAACCTCGTGCTGGAGGTCGCGGCGCGCGGCATCGGGCACATCGCCCACCTGTGCCGCGTCGCGCCGCCCCGGATCGGCGTGGTGCTCAACGTCGGCAGCGCCCACATGGGCGAGTTCGGCGGCCGGGACGCCATCGCCCGGGCCAAGGGCGAGCTGGTGGAGTCCCTGCCCCCCGGCAGCGACCGGCGCGGCGAGGGCGGGCTGGCCGTGCTCAACGCCGACGACCCGCTCGTGCGCGCCATGAGCTCGCGCACCCGGGCCCGCGTGGTGCTCTACGGCACCGCCGAGGACGCCCAGGTGCGCGCCACGGACACCGTCATCGGCGCCGACGGCGCCCCGTCCTTCACCCTGCGCCTGCGCGGCCGCACGGCCCCGGTCCGGCTGGGGCTGGTCGGTGCCCACCAGGTCGGCAACGCGCTGGCCGCGGCGGCCGTCGCCGACGACCTCGGGATGGACATCGAAGACATCGCCGCCGCCCTCGGCGCGGCGACCCCGGTCAGCCGCTGGCGTATGGAGGTCACCGAACACCACGGTGCCACCCTCGTCAACGACGCCTACAACGCCAACCCCGAGTCGATGCGGGCGGCGCTGACCACCCTGGGCGCGCTCGCCCGGGACCGCCGGTCCATCGCGGTGCTCGCCCACATGGCCGAGCTCGGCGATGACGGACGGGCCGAACACGAGAGCGTGGGGGAGCTGGCCGCCGAGGCCGGAGTGGCCCACCTCGTCGTGGTCGGCGCGGAGGCCGAGGGGATCGCAGTCGGAGCCGAACGCGCCGCCCAGCAGGGGCGGTGGCACGGTGAGAGCATCCGGGTTCCCGACGCGGAGGCGGCAGCCGACGCGGTGCGCGAACGGATGCGCACAGGAGACGTTGTCATTGTGAAGGGATCGCGCGTGGCTGCGCTCGAAAGGGTCATCGACCTCATCACCAAGGGTGATGTCCAGTGATCGGCATCACCATCGCGGCGGGGCTCTCGCTGATCATCTCCATGGTGCTGATGCCGCCGCTCATCAAGCTCCTGTACCGGTTCAAGTTCGGCCAGGAGGTCCGCGACGACGGACCCGAGGGCCACAAGACCAAGCAGGGCACGCCCACCATGGGCGGCATCGTGATCATCCTCGGCGCGGTGGTGGGCTACTTCGGCTCCCACCTGCTGCTGTGGGCGATCCAACCGGCCGCGTCCGGGCCCACGGCCTCCGGCCTCCTGGTCATGTTCCTGTTCGTCGGTATGGGCTGTGTCGGCTTCCTGGACGACTTCATCAAGATCTACAAGCGCCGCAGCCTGGGCCTGCGCAGCGGCGCGAAGATGGTCGGCCAGGCCGTCATCGGCGTCGGCTTCGCCTACGGGGTCACCCAGTTCCCCAACGGCTACGGCTACACCCCGGCCGCCCCCCAGCTGTCGTTCCTCCGCGACTTCGGCCCGCCCCTGATGATCGGCGTGTTCGTCATCTGGGCGCTGTTCCTCATCGTGGGCTTCTCCAACGCGGTCAACCTCACCGACGGCCTGGACGGCCTGGCCACCGGTGCCACGATCCTGTCGCTGGCCGCCTACGTCATCATCGGCAACTGGCAGCTGCGCCAGTCCTGCGTGGAGGCGCTCACCTCCAGCTGCTACACGGTCCGCGACCCCCTGGACCTGGCCGTGGTCGCCTCCGCGGTGCTCGGCTCGTGCATCGGCTTCCTGTGGTTCAACGCCCCGCCGGCGAAGATCTTCATGGGCGACACCGGTTCGCTGGCCCTGGGCGGTCTCATCGTGGGTCTGGCCATCACGACCCGCACCCAGCTCCTGCTGCTGCTCATCGGCGGCCTGTTCGTCATCATCACCATGTCCGTGATGATCCAGATCACCTCGTTCCGCCTCACCGGCAAACGGGTGTTCCGCATGGCGCCGCTCCAGCACCACTTCGAGTTGAAGGGGTGGGCGGAGACCACCATCGTCATCCGGTTCTGGATCATCCAGGGCCTGTTCATGGCGATCGCGATCGGACTCTTCTACCTGGAATGGATGCCAAGCTAGAGGCATGCCGCACCAGCAACCTTCCGACAGCTCCCGCACCGCCGCCCCCGCCGAGGGTGGGAACGCCCTCGAGGGCGCGCGCGTGTGCGTCGCCGGTCTGGGTGTCTCCGGGCCCCCCGTCGCCAGGGCACTCCTGGCGCGGGGGGCCCGCGTCGTCGTCGTGGACGGCCGGGACGACGACACCACCCGGGCCGTGGCCGCCCCCCTGACCGAGGCCGGTGCCGAGGTCGTCCTGGGCTCCACGCCGCTGCCCGAGGACTGCGACCTCGTGGTCACCTCGCCCGGGTGGCGCCCCGACTCCCCGCTCCTGCTCCGCGCCGCCGAGGCCGGGGTGGAGGTCATCGGCGACGTGGAACTGGCCTGGCGGCTCAGGCCCGCGGACCAGGTGTGGCTCGCCATCACCGGCACCAACGGCAAGACCACCACCGTGCGCATGCTGGAGTCCATCCTGCGCGCGGACGGCCGCGACGCGCTCGCCGTCGGCAACGTGGGGACCCCGATCGTGGACGCCGTACTGCCCGACGAGGACGGTCACGTGCACGACGTCCTGGCCGTGGAGCTGTCCAGCTTCCAGCTGCACTGGTCCAGCAGCGTCCGGCCCCACGCGGCCGTGGTGCTCAACGTCGCCCCCGACCACCTGGACTGGCACGGCGGCCTGGAGCCCTACGCCCGCGCCAAGGGCCGGGTGTTCGCCCGCGGCACCGTCCGCGTCGTCAACACCGCCGACGCCTGGTCGGCGCGGCTCGCCGAGGAGGAGGGCGACCCGCACACCCCGGTGGTGGGGCTGCGCCTGGACACACCGCGCGCGGGTGAGCTCGGAGTGGTCGAGGACCTGCTGGTGGACCGCGCCTTCGTCGACGACCCGCACAGCAGCGCCGAGGAGCTCGCCACCCTGGGCGACGTGCGGCCCGCCGCTCCGCACAACGTGGCCAACGCCCTGGCCGCCGCCGCCCTGGCCCGCTCGGTGGGGGTCGCTCCCGCCTCGGTCGGGGCCGGGCTGCGCGCCTTCGTCCCCGAACCCCACCGCATCGCGCACGTGGCCTCGGTCGCGGGCGTGGACTACGTCGACGACTCCAAGGCCACCAACCCGCACGCGGCGGCCGCGTCGCTGAACTCCTACGCGTCGGTGGTGTGGATCGCGGGCGGCCTGCTGAAGGGGGCCGAGGTCGGCGAGCTGGTCGCCGGTGCGGCGGCCCGCCTGCGCGGCGCGGTGCTGATCGGCGCCGACCGCGAGCGCGTCCGCGAGGCCCTGGCCGAGCACGCCCCGCACGTGCCGGTGGTGGAGGTGGAGGGACCCGAGCCCGACGCGCCCGCCGGTCACACGGTGATGGACGCGGTGGTCGCCCGAGCCGCCGACCTGGCCCGCGACGGGGACACGGTGCTGCTCGCCCCGGCCGCCGCCTCCATGGACATGTTCACCAACTACCCGGAGCGCGGCCGCCTCTTCGCCGAGGCCGTCCTGCGCCTGCGCTGAGTCACCGGAGGCCACCCGTGCGTCACCTCCGGCGCGCGGGCGGCCTCCGGTGTGTCGCGGGGCACCCCGCCCGCCGCCAAAGATGGCCAACACGCGGGAAATGTCCACGGTTCCCGACCCGCCGGTACGCAAGTATTGAGGCGCGAATCGTGCGGAGGGTGTGGATGGCGGCGACGACAACGGTTCCCGGGGTGTCCCGTACCCGGGAACGTACGGCGGCCGGTGGCCGCGAACGCGGTCTCTGGCGTGAGTGGGCCCGGTCCCTGGACCGCCCCCTCACCTCCTACTACCTGGTGCTCAGTACCGCGGTGATGCTGATCTCGCTGGGCCTGGTCATGGTGCTGTCCTCGACCATGGTCAACTCCATCACCGAGACCGGGTCGGCCTTCTCCGTGGTCCAGCGGCAGATGGTCTCGGCCATGATCGGCCTGCCGCTCATGGTGATCGCCTCCCAGCTGCCCGTGTGGGTCTTCCGCATGGTCGGCTACCCGGCCATGATCCTGTCCGTGGCACTGCTCCTGCTCACCGCCTTCCAGGGCACCGAGATCAACGGAGCCATGCGGTGGCTGGAGATCGGCGGACTGGTCATCCAGCCCTCCGAACCCGCCAAGCTCGCCTTCGCCCTCTGGGGCGCGAACATCCTGGCGCGCAAGGAGGAGCTGAGGGAACTCACCGAGTGGCGCCACCTGCTCATCCCGCTGGTGCCCGGCTGCGGCCTGCTCGTCCTCCTCGTCCTGCTCGGGTCGGACCTGTCCACCTCCCTGGTGCTGCTGCTCATCTTCTTGAGCCTGCTCTGGGTGGTCGGCGCTCCCGCGCGGCTCTTCGTCGCCATGTTCGGCCTGGTCCTGGGACTGGCCGCGATCGTCATCGCGATCGAGCCCTTCCGTATGACCCGCATCGCCGTCTTCCTCGACCCCGAGTCCGACCCGAGCGGCTCCGGCTTCCAGTCCCTGCACGGCCTCTACGCCCTCGGCACCGGCGGGATCTTCGGGGTCGGCATCGGCGCCAGCCGGGAGAAGTGGGGCTTCCTGCCCTTCGCCGAGTCCGACTTCATCTTCGCCATCATCGGCGAGGAGTTCGGACTCATCGGCTCCCTGCTGGTCCTCGGCCTGTTCGGCATGCTGGGCTTCGCCGGGCTGCGCATCGGCTTCCGGGTCAAGGACCCGTTCGCGCGTCTGGCGTCCTTCGCCATCGTGACCTGGATCATCGGTCAGTCCATGATCAACATCGCCGCAGTCATCGGCCTGGTCCCCGTCACCGGCATCCCGCTGCCGCTGGTCTCCTACGGCGGTTCCGCGCTCATCCCCACGATGATCGCGCTCGGGGTGCTGCTCGCGATGGCCCGCCACGAACCCCAGGCCCAGAAGGCCCTGGCGGCCCGGGGTCCCAGCCGGGCCCAAAGGGCTCTAAGCTGGCTTGGTCTGGAGAACATCGTCGCTTCCGTCCGGAATCAGAGCGGTTCGGCGCCCTCCAAGCGCACCACGGCGCCGCGCACCCCACGCAGGACGGGTGAGCGCGGCGCACGCAGTGGTACCAAGACCACGGCCAAGAACAAGAGCGGACCGGTCCCGGCGGGTGATCGGCCAAGGAGGAATCGGCGACGATGAGGGTAGCCCTCGCCGGAGGCGGCACGGCCGGGCATATCGAGCCCGCACTCTCCCTAGCGGACGCGCTCCGGCGCGTGGAACCCGACACGGAGATCCTCTGCCTGGGAACGGAGCGGGGTCTGGAGACCCGGCTCGTCCCCATGCGCGGCTACGAACTGGGCCTGATCCCGGCGGTCCCCCTGCCGCGCAGGCTCACCCCGCAACTGCTCACGGTCCCCGGCAAGCTGGCCGGGGCCCTCAGCGCCGCGGGGGAGCAGCTCGACAAGCTCCAGGCCGACGTCCTGGTCGGCTTCGGCGGCTACGTGGCCACCCCCGGCTACCTGGCGGCCCGGCGCCGACGCGTCCCCATCGTGGTGCACGAGGCCAACCCCCTCCCGGGCCTGGCCAACCGGCTCGGCGCGCGCCTCACCCCGCACGTGTTCACCGGCCACCCCCACACCCAGATCCGCAACGGCCGCTTCATCGGCATCCCGCTGCGCCAGCAGATCACCTCGCTGGACCGGCTGGCCATGGGCGACAAGGCGCGCACGTACTTCGGTCTGCGCCCCGACCTGCCCACCCTGCTGATCTTCGGAGGCTCCCAGGGCGCCCAGCGCATCAACGAGACCGCCTTCCAGGCCGCCCCGGCGTTCCGCGCGGCGGGTGTGCAGGTCCTGCACGTGGTCGGCCCCAAGAACGCCGACGAGCCCCAGGACCTCACTCAGGACGGCGTCCCCTACGTCGCCGTCCCCTACGTGGACCGCATGGACATGGCCTACGCCGCCGCCGACGTCGCGATGTGCCGCTCCGGTGCCATGACCTGCGCCGAACTCACCGCCGTGGGCCTGCCGGGCGCCTTCGTGCCGCTGGCCATCGGCAACGGGGAGCAGGCGCTGAACGCCCAGCCGATCGTCCAGGCGGGCGGCGGTCTGATGGTCGAGAACGCCAACGTCTCGGTCGAGTGGATCACCGGCCAGCTCATTCCGCTGCTCACCGACACCGACCGCGTCGTCGCCATGTCGGAGGCGGCCGCCCGCATGGGCCGCCGCGACGCCGACACCGAACTGGCCCGAGAGGTCCTGGCGATCGCCCGCGGCGACAAGCCCACCCCTGAGATGCAACTGTCCGAGGACGACGGCGACGACGCCTTCTACGACGACGGGAAGGACACACGATGAGCCTGGTCACCCCGACCGACCCGGTCCCCGTCGACGAACTCGGCCGCACCCACTTCATCGGCCTGGGCGGGGCGGGCATGTCCGGCATCGCCCGCGTGCTGCTCCAGTCCGGGGTCGAGGTCTCGGGCAGCGACGCCCGCGACAGCGAGACCCTGCGCGAGCTCGAACGGATGGGCGCCGCGGTCTTCGTCGGCCACGCCGCCGAGAACCTCGGCAAGGCCGACACCCTGGTGGTCTCCTCGGCGATCCGCGAGGACAACCCCGAGCTCGCCGAGGCGCGCGCCCGGGGCATCCGGGTCCTGCCCAGGGCGGCCGCGTTGGGCGCGCTCCTGCTGGGCCGGGAGGGGGTCGCGGTCTCGGGCACCCACGGCAAGACCACCACCACCTCCATGGTCACCGTGGTCCTCCAACACCTGGGGGCCGACCCCGGGTACGTGATCGGCGGGAAGCTGGTCACCACCGGCCTGGGCGCGGACGCCGGTCTCGGCGAGGTCATCGCCGTGGAGGCGGACGAGAGCGACGGGTCCTTCCTCATGCTCTCGCCCAAGGTCGCCGTGGTCACCAACGTCGAGGCCGACCACCTGGACAACTACAGCGGGATCGACGAGATCCACGCCAACTTCGCGGACTTCGTCGAGCGGGTGGAGCGGACCCTCGTCGTCGGGATCGACGACCCCGGGGCGCGCACCGTCGCCGAACTCGCCCGCGAGCGGGGCAAGCGGGTACGTACCTACGGTGAGGCCGAGGACGCCGACTACCGGATCACCCGTATCCGCGCGCGCGGCTTCACCACCGAGTTCACCCTCACCACCGCCGACGGCGAGCCGATCGACGGCACCCTGGCCGTGCCCGGACGGCACAACGTCCTCAACGCCGCCGCCGCCGTGGCCGTGGCCGACGAACTCGGACACGACCTGGAGATCGCGGTGGAGGGCGTCGCCGACTTCGCCGGTGCCGCGCGCCGTTTCGAGCTCAAGGGCGAGGGCAACGGCGTGGGCGTCTACGACAGCTACGCCCACCACCCCACCGAGATCGACGCCGACCTGCGGGCCACCCGCGCCGCCCTGCGCTCCTTCTCCGAGGACTCCGAGGAGGAGATCCCCGAGGGCCGTGTGGTGGCGCTGTTCCAGCCCCACCTGTACAGCCGCACCCGGATCTTCGCCGAGGAGTTCGCGACCGCCCTGAGCCTGGCCGACGAGGTCGTGGTGACGGAGGTCTACGCGGCCCGCGAGGACCCCGAGCCCGGGGTCACGGGGGAGCTCATCACCTCCCGGGTCACCCACGACCGCGTCCGGTACGTGCCCGAGCGGGCCGACGCCGTGCGTACGGCGGCGGCGCTGGCCAGCCCCGGGGACATCGTCCTCACCATGGGCGCCGGCGACGTCACCGAACTGGGGCCGCTGATCGTGGAGGAGCTGGCCCGGGTCGCCGAAGGTACCGAGACCAGCTAGAGGAGCACCCACGTGGCCGCTGACCGCAGCAGAGCGAAGACCACGGAACGAGGCGGGGCCCAAGGCACGACCGGCGACGGGGCCGGGGGACGCGGTGGGTCGGACCCCTGGAAGGTCGCCTTCGCCGTCCTGCTCGTCGTTTCCCTGGTCTGTGTGGTCACGTGGGTTCTGCTCGGCTCCCGGCTGCTGGTGGTGCGCGACGTCGCGGTCACCGGCCTGGACCGGGTGTCGCGGGAGGAGGTGGTCGCGGCCGTGGCCGTCGAGACGGGCACCCCGCTGGTCCGGGTCGACCTGGAGCAGGGCGGCGAGCGCGCCGAGAGCCTCGACCTGGTCGAGTCCGCCGAGGTCACCCGGGGGTGGCCCGCCACCCTCCGGGTGGAGGTGGTCGAACGCCGCCCCCTGCTCGCGATCCGGGTGGGGGAGGAGTACCGGCTCGTCGACGGGGACGGCGTGCGCATCGAGGACTCCGCCGACCGGCCGGGAACGCACCCGCTGGTCCGGGTGACCGGGGAGATCGAGGGCAACACGGCGGTGCGCGCCGCCGCCGACATCGTCGAGGAGGCGCCGGACTCCCTCATCGCCCAGATACAGCTCATCGACGCCACCGACACCGGGCACATCACCGTGGAACTCGGTGACGGCTCGGTCGTGGAGTGGGGAGACGCGCACGACACCGCGGGCAAGAGCGATGTTCTGCGCGTGCTGATGCGTGAGCACCCGCCCGAGGAAGGTCGCGTCTACGACGTCGCGACGCCCGATCTGGCCATCGTCCGGTGAAGCGTGCCCCAAGGAACGGGATACCTCCGTACGAGCCGGGGCAAGAGCCGCTTCGGGGGACAAGGGGCGCGAGCGGGTGCTCCGCGCCCCGAACCGAAGCTCCCACGAGGACATTCCAGACGCGACGCGCCGAGTGTGCACTTCGCTTCCTCGCGTTATACGCCGTTAGGCTGAACTCGTCACCGGTTGCTCGCACTCGGCGGTCCGCTTACTGTCGGGAAGCACAACCAACGTCAACAACGCAGTAAGACACGCTTTCAGGGGTACACGGGAACCGTTCCAGAACGGTCTTCGGTGGCCCCGGGTCCCCCCACTCACGGTCGCCCCAGGGCGCTGTGCGGGGGTACCCGAAACGCACACTGTAGAACCGGATGCCGGACCGCCGGCGCTCCCGTGGCCCCAGGGCCGACGGACGCGGTGACGGAACGGCGTATGCGAGCGGAAAGGCCCCTCGTCGTGGCAGCACCGCAGAACTACCTCGCGGTCATCAAAGTCGTCGGTATCGGCGGCGGCGGTGTCAACGCCGTCAACCGAATGATCGAAGAGGGGCTCAAAGGCGTCGAGTTCATCGCGATCAATACCGACGCCCAAGCGCTGCTGATGAGCGACGCGGACGTCAAGCTCGACGTCGGCCGCGAGCTCACCCGTGGCCTTGGCGCGGGCGCCAACCCCGATGTCGGCCGCAAGGCCGCCGAGGACCACCGCGAGGAGATCGAGGAGGTCCTCAAGGGGGCCGACATGGTCTTCGTCACCGCGGGTGAGGGCGGCGGCACCGGCACGGGCGGCGCCCCGGTCGTGGCGAACATCGCCCGCTCCCTCGGAGCACTCACCATCGGTGTGGTCACCCGCCCCTTCGGATTCGAGGGCAAGCGGCGGGCGACCCAGGCCGAGTCGGGGATAGCGATGCTCCGTGAGGAGGTCGACACCCTCATCGTGATCCCCAACGACCGGCTCCTGTCCATCTCGGACCGGCAGGTCAGCGTCCTGGACGCCTTCAAGGCGGCCGACCAGGTCCTGCTCTCCGGTGTCCAGGGCATCACCGACCTGATCACCACCCCTGGCCTGATCAACCTGGACTTCGCCGACGTCAAGTCGGTCATGTCCGGGGCGGGATCGGCGCTGATGGGGATCGGATCGGCGAGAGGGGACGACAGGGCGGTCGCGGCCGCCGAACTGGCGATCTCCTCACCACTGCTGGAAGCGAGCATCGACGGCGCCCACGGTGTGCTGTTGTCCATCCAGGGCGGCTCCGACCTCGGACTCTTCGAGATCAACGAGGCGGCGCAGCTGGTCGCCAACTCCGCGGCGCCCGAGGCCAACATCATCTTCGGCGCCGTCATCGACGACGCCCTGGGCGACGAGGTCCGGGTGACCGTGATCGCGGCGGGGTTCGATGAACCCGAGACGACCGGTACCGCCACCCGGGAGCGCCAGCCGGTGGACCCTCCTGAGGCCGTCGCCCCCACGGCAGGCATCACGTCCGGCAGGGAGGAGTCGTCCACGAAGGCGACGCCCCCCGGCGCGGACGCGAGCGGGGCGCCGGCCAGCAGCATGCCGTGGATGACCCCGTCCCGTCCGGCCCAGCCGGTCCAGGAGGCGCCCCGGCCCGCGATGCCGCCGGTCCAGCCCGCGGTCGAGCCGGAGCCGGCCCGTCCCGAGCCGCAGGTCCAGGCCCCGGCCGAACCGCTCCAGGGCGAGTCCGAGGCGGTCGAGTCGGAGACGGTGCGGGTGGTCTCGGCGGCGGAGGCCGACGGCGCTGAGGCCGAGGCCGAACAGGAGACGCCGGACCACCCCGTCCAGTCGGTCTCGGAGGTCTCCGAGCGCCGGGGCGAGGTGCCCACGCCACGGCGTCGGGTCATCTTCGACGACCCCGACGACCTCGACGTGCCGGAGTTCCTCAAGTAGTCCGGCGCGGTCCCGGTACCATCGACGTGTCAGCGGCCCCGACCCACCAGCGGCGGGGCCGTCGCCGCCCTCGGCGGGGCGCGGCGGAGGACGGCGGGCGCCATCCCGCCGCCGCTCCCGCCCCCCCGCCGGGCACAGGGAAGGACCACGTCGCTTCGATGGGCAACGTCATCGACCTGGGGCACGGAGTCCGTGCCGCCGTCACCGAACGCAAGGGCGGCGTGAGCCAGCCTCCGTTCGACTCGCTCAACCTCGGTCTGGGCTCCGGCGACTCACGCGAGGCGGTCACCGCCAACCGCGCACGGGCGGCCGAGGAGCTCGGGTTCGACGTCGACCGGGTCGTGTGGATGAACCAGGTCCACAGCGCCGACGTGCTCGTGGCCACGGAGCCCGGCGGGGTCGGCACCTGCGACGGCGTGGTCACCACCCGGTCCGACCTGGTCCTGGCCTCGATGGCCGCCGACTGCCTGCCGGTCCTGGCCGTCGACGCCGAGGCCGGTGTCCTGGGCGCGGCGCACTCGGGCCGTCTGGGCACCGCGCACGGGGTCGCCGCCAACCTCGTCGACACGATGGTCGCCCAGGGCGCCCGTGCCGACCGCCTCACCGTCTTCCTCGGCCCCGCGATCTGCGGCAGCTGCTACGAGGTCCCCGCCGAACTCCGGGACCAGACCGCCGAACGCACCCCCGAGGCCGCCTCCACAACCCGTCGGGGAACCCCCGGTGTGGACATGGTCGCCGCGGTCACCGCCCAGCTGCGACGGGCGGGCGTCACCGACGTCACGGCCGACGGACGCTGCACCCTGGAGAGCCCCGAACTCTTCTCCCACCGGCGCGACGCGCCCACCGGACGGTTCGCCTCCTTCCTCTGGCGCACCTGACCGCCGAGCCGTCCGACCGAGCCGCCCTCCGGGGCCGGTTCCGGTCACGCGCACCCTCTCCGACCCAGAAGGAACGAACGACCGTGTCACAGACCGACCCCGAGCGCACCGAGCGGGTCCGCGCCAACCTCACGGCCGCGCGGGCCAGGATCGAGGCGGCCTGCCAGCGGGCCGACCGCGACCCCTCCGAGGTGTCGCTGATCGGCGTGACCAAGACCTATCCGGCCAGTGATGTGCGCATTCTCGCCTCGCTGGGCGTCACCGACGTCGGGGAGAACCGCGACCAGGAGGCGGCCCCCAAGGCCGCCGAGACCGCGGACCTCGACCTGACCTGGCACTTCGTGGGCCAGCTCCAGACCAACAAGGCGCGTTCGGTGGCCTCCTACGCCGACGTGGTGCACTCGGTCGACCGGGCGAAGCTGGCCCGGGCGCTCGGGGACCGCGCGGCCGCGGCCGGACGGAGCCTGACCTGCCTGGTCCAGGTCAACCTGGACACCGACTCCCGGGCCGGGGTGCTCGGTCCGCGCGGCGGTGTGGACCCGGCCGACGCGCCGACGCTCGCGGACGACATCGACGCGCACGAGGCGCTGACACTCGGGGGCGTGATGGCGGTGGCCCCGCTCGGTGGCGACCCGGACGCCGCCTTCGCCGTCCTGTACGAGGTGGCGAGCCGGATTCGGGATCGCTACCCTCAGGCGACGGTGGTCTCCGCGGGGATGAGCGGGGACCTGGAGGCCGCGGTCGGAAGAGGCGCGACACACCTGCGGCTCGGCACGGCGTTGCTTGGCGCTCGGGGACCGATCGTGGGGTAATGTCCCCACATAGACCTTGGGGCCCGTCTGTGGCGTTCGCCCGAATGGACGAACACCCCGCTGAGGCGGGGCGCAGGGGCTGGAAACGACGGAGGAGTCGGCTGCGGTGAGAACGCCGCGGGGACGACGGAGGACATGAGATGGCCGGCGCGATGCGCAAGATGGCGGTCTACCTCGGCCTCGTGGAGGACGACCGTTACGATCACCGCTATGCGGACGAATATGATGAGTTCGACGATTTCGACGAGGGCGTGGAGGAGCGGCGTGACCGCGACGCGGACACTCCACGAGGCGAGGAAACACGAGGCGACGCTGTGACGGACACCGGCGACTACCTGGGAACGGGTGAACGGCGCGGTGGAACGACCACGACAGCCTCAACCGCCGACCTGGCTCGGATCACCACGCTCCATCCACGCACCTACAACGAGGCGCGTACGATCGGAGAGCACTTCCGGGAAGGTACGCCGGTGATCATGAACCTGACCGAGATGGTCGACAGCGACGCCAAGCGTCTGGTCGACTTCGCGGCTGGTCTGATCTTCGGTCTCCATGGCAGTATCGAACGCGTGACGAACAAGGTGTTCCTGCTGTCCCCGGCCAACGTCGAGGTGACCGCCGAAGACAAGGCGCGGATCGCCGAGCGAGGGTTCTTCAATCAGAGCTAGATCATCACATTTGTCCAGAGATTGGGTCGGGGAACGACCGTGAGTATGGTCCTGTACGTGCTGCTGCTACTGCTTCAGCTGTTTGTCTTCGTGCTGATAGCGCGGGTGGTTCTGGAGATGGTGATGTCCTTCTCCAGGACCTGGCGGCCGACCGGGTTCGTGCTCGTGCTCGCCGAGATCGTGTACACGATCACCGACCCGCCACTGAAGTTCCTGCGCAGGTTCATCAAGCCGATCCGGCTGGGAAGCGTCGCACTCGACCTGAGTGTGCTGATTCTCTTCTTTGTCGTGATCATCCTTCAGAGTGTTCTGAGGGCTCTGATGGTGAGCTTCGCGTAGGGAATCGGGGACGGAAAGTACCGGCCCGGATTCCGATATGTGGTCTTGGTCATGATCTGGATTGCCGTAAGGTCACGATCAGGTAGCGTCCCTACGGACAGACTCCAAGCGCGCCAAGGAGACGAACATGCCGCTGACACCCGCTGATGTGCGGAACAAGCAGTTCAGTACCACCCGGCTCCGGCCGGGGTACGACGAAGAAGAGGTCGACGCCTTCCTCGACGAGGTCGAGTCCGAGCTGGACCGCCTCATCCAGGAGAACGAGGAACTGCGCGGCAAACTGGCCGAGTGCCTTCGGGGCAAGGTCCCCAACGCGGGCATGCAGGACTTCCAGCAGGAGCAGGCCCCCGAGGCCCCGCAGCAGATGGAGCAGATGCGCCCGGAGCCCGTCCAGGCGCAGCAGCCCGTCGAGCCGCAGCCCCAGCCGCCCGCGCCGCAGCCGCAGATGGGCATGACCGGAGCCAACCTCGCCATGGGCGGCGAGGAGAACATGGACACGGCCGCCCGCGTCCTGGCCCTGGCCCAGCAGACCGCCGACCAGGCGATCTCCGACGCCCGCCGTGAGGCGGACGAGACCCTCGGCCGCGCCCGCCACGAGTCCGAGGACATCCTCGGCAAGGCGCGCCGCCAGGCCGACCAGATCATCGGTGAGGCCCGGGCCCGTTCCGAGAACCTCGACCGTGACGCCCAGGAGCGCCACCGTCAGGTCATGGGCAGCCTCGTCCAGCAGCGCGAGGAGCTGGAGCACAAGGTCAACGTGCTCAAGGACTTCGAGCGCGAGTACCGCAGCCGTCTGAAGGACTACTTCGAGCGTCAGCTGCGCGAGCTCAACGAGGACGGCAAGTCGATCGAGCCCAACCCGAACACCACCGGCGGGTTCCAGACGATGGCGCCCCAGTCCGGCGGGTCCCCGGCGCTCCAGCAGCACGGCCCCGGCGGCAGCCCGTTCGGTCAGCCCGAGCCCGCCCAGCACGGTGGTTTCCACCCGGGTGAGGCCCCGCACGAGCGTCGCTGACCCGTCAGCGGACACGGCTCCGAACAACTGAAAACTCCGGCTCCACACGTGTAAAGGCCCTGGTCGACCCGTGATCCTTAGCCTCCTCGCCACCGTGGCGGTACTGGCGGCCCTCGTCGCCGTCGCGGCCGCCCTGGTACTCGCCGAGCCCACCCTGGTGTACGTCGCCCTGGGACTCGGCGGACTGAGCGTCCTCCTGTTGTTGGGCGCACTCGTCCAGGAACGGTTCGGCGGGAGCGGAAGGGACCGGGAACGGACGGACGGTTTGGGGAAGTCGTCCGTCCCCGTGATGGCCGCCGCGACGGCGGTCGGCACGGAACCGGGCACACAGTGGGAACCGGAGCACTCCGGGCGCGTACCCGCACCGGCTGAGCGGCCGGTGCGGGAATCCGCCGTCACGGAGCACCCCGTGCCCCAGGGGCACGAGGCCGACGCGCCCCCCGCCGCGGCGGCCGACGACAGTGACGAAGAGGCGGAGTTCGAGGTCCCCCGATGGCAGACCCCCACCGTGGGGAGCTGGCCGGAGCCGACCGGGACTCCGGAGTCCGAGCCGCGGCCGCAGGAACACTCCGCGCACGCCGAGACCGTCCCCGAACCCGACGGACCGGACCACACCCCGCTGGACACCGAGGCCTCCGACGCCCGGGAGGGCGACGCCCTTCGAGAGGACACGCCGGACCCCGTCCAGCCCGCAGGGGAGAGTGAACCCCCCGAGACCGGGGTCGTTTCCGAGCCCGACGTACCAGAGCCCGAGCCCGAGGCCGTCGAGCGCGAGATTCCCGAGTCGTCCGAGTCCGACGTACCCGAGGCCGATGAGTCTTCCGAAGCCGTGACCGCCGCGTCCGCCACGGCGGTGACGGGCGAGTCCGAGGCCGTCGAGCCCGACGGGCCCGAGGCTCCGACCTCCGAGCCCGACGCGGCCCCCGAGCCGGACGCGCGTGAGGAAGAGACGGAGCCGGTGGCCGAACCGGGCGCCGAACACGAGGCCTCCGAGGAGGCCCAGCCCGTCGAGGACGCCCCGGTCGAGCCGGGCGATCAGACCGACGAGGCCCGGGAATCGGACGAGGCCGCCGACGCGCCCGATACCCCCCGGGACGTCGCGGGGGAGACGGTCGGAACCGGCGCCGAGAGCGCCCGGGAGCACGACGCCGAGATCGACGACGTCCCCGACGTCCCCGACGCCGCCGAAGAGGCCGACGAGACCGGACCGGACTCGCCCGCCACCGACGAGCCCACCCGTCCCGTCGAGGACGGCGAGGGCGTCGACGGCGCGGAGCAGGCCGGGAACCGGCCCCGGAACGCGGACCACGCCCCGGAGGCCGACACCTCCGCCGCCCGCTGAACCCCGAACCACCGAAGGGCCCAGCTCTCCCGAGCGGGGCCCTTCGTCGTCAGCGCGCGGGGGCGGTTCAGGCGCGGCGGAACGCGAACACCACGTCGAACTCCTCCGACTCCGCGGAGTGCGGCGCGTCCTCGCCCGTCCCGGCCGCGAACGCGTCGGCCAGCACCTCACCGGCGATCATCCGGCCGTGCTCCGTCAACGCCTGACGGAGCGCCTCGTCCTCGGTCGTCCACCACACCCGGATACGGTCCGACACGTCCAGACCGCTGTTCTTCCGGGCCTCCTGGAGCATCCGGACCATCTCACGGGCCAGACCGGCGCGGCGCAGCTCCGGAGTCAGCTCCAGGTCCAGGGCCACCGTCTCCCCGGCCTCGGAGGCCACCGCCCAACCCTCGCGGGGCTGCTCGGTGACCAGCACCTCGTCGGCGTTGACCTCGACCGGCTCGTCCTCGACCCGCACCTGCGCCCAGCCGGTGTCGCGGACCTGGGCCACCAGCACGGCCGGGTCGGCGGCCTGGATGCCCTTGGCCACCAGCGGCGTACGCTTGCCGAACCGCTTGCCCAGGGCCCGGAAGTTCGGCTTGACCACGTAGTCCACGAGGTCGCCGCCGACCGACGACAGCGCGTCCAGCCCGGCCACGTTGAGCTCCTCGGCCACCTGGGCGCGGAGCTGCTCCGGCAGGTCGGCGAAGCCCGGAGCGCCCACCAGGGCGCGGGCCAGCGGCTGCCGGGTACGCATGGCCGAGTCCACGCGCGCGGACCGGCCCAGCTCCACCAGGCGGCGGGTGAGCGCCATGTTCCGCGACAGCTCGGGGTCGATCAGGGCGTCGTCGACCCGGGGCCAGGAGGCCAGGTGCACCGAGTCGGGAGCCTCCGGGCGGCGCAGCGCCGACCACACGTGCTCGGTCAGGAACGGGACGACCGGGGCCATCAGCAGGGTGACGGTCTCCAACGCCTCGAACAGCGTCGCGAAGGCGGCCGCGCCCTCGGGGGTGTCGGCCCCGCCCCAGAACCGGCGGCGGGAACGGCGCACGTACCAGTTGGAGACGTCGTCGACGAACGCGGTCAGACGGCGTCCGGCCCCGGTCGTGTCGAACTCCTCCATCGCCCGGGTGACGTCCCGCACGACCTCGTTCAGCTCCGACAACAGCCAGCGGTCCAGCACCGGCCGGTCCTGCGGGGCGGGCGCCTCGGCCAGCCTGGAGTGGTCCCAGCCGTTCCCGGCGTTGGCGTACAGGGTGAAGAACGACGTGGTGCTGTAGTAGGTCAGCAGCACCTTGCGGACGATCTCCTCCAGGGCTGCGTGACCGACCCGGCGGGCGGTCCACGGCGAGCCGCTGGCCAGCATGAACCAGCGCAGCGCGTCGGCGCCGTGCCGGTCCATCACCGCGATGGGCTCCATGACGTTGCCCAGGTGCTTGCTCATCTTGCGGCCGTCCTCGGCGAGGATGTGGCCGAGCACGACCACGTTCTCGAACGAGTTGCGGCCGAACACCAGGGTGCTCACCGCGAGCAGCGAGTAGAACCAGCCGCGGGTCTGGTCGATGGCCTCGGAGATGTACTGGGCGGGGAAGTTCTCCTCGAAGGTCTCCTTGTTCTCGTGCGGTGCGCCCCACTGGGCGAACGGCATGGAACCGGAGTCGAACCAGGCGTCGATGACCTCGGGCACCCGGCGGGCCACCCGCTGCTCCTCGGGCAGGGACGGGTCGGCGTCGGGGTCGGGGATGACGACGTCGTCCACGTAGGGGCGGTGCGGGTCCAGGTTGGACAGGTCCTGGCCGCTGAGGCGGCTCAGCTCCTCCAGGGACCCCACACAGATCTGGCGGCCGTCGGGGAACTCCCAGATCGGCAGCGGGGTGCCCCAGTAGCGGTTGCGGGACAGCGCCCAGTCGACGTTGCCGCGCAGCCACTCGCCGAAGCGGCCCTCCTTGACGTTCTCGGGGACCCAGGTGGTGACGTCGTTCTGCGCGAGCAGCTCGTCCTTGACGGCCGTGGTGCGGATGTACCAGGACGGCACCGCGTAGTAGAGCAGCGCGGTGTGGCAGCGCCAGCAGTGCGGGTAGGAGTGCTCGTAGTCGAGGTGCCGGAAGAGCAGGCCGCGGTCCTTGAGGTCGCGCACCAGCGTCTTGTCGGCCTCCTTGAAGAAGACCCCGCCCACGAGCGGCAGTTCGGCCTCGAAGGTGCCGTCCGGCCGCACCGGGTTGACCACGGGCAGGCCGTAGGAGCGGCAGACCAGCATGTCGTCGGCGCCGAAGGCCGGGGACTGGTGGACCAGACCCGTACCGTCCTCGACCGTGACGTAGTCGGCGAGCACCACGAAGTGCGCGGGCTCGTCGAAGGGCACGAGGTCGAAGGGGCGCTGGTAGGTCCACCGCTCCATCTCGTCGCCCTCGAAGCTCTCGCCCGTGAGTTCCCAGCCCTCGCCGAGGACCTTCTCGAACAGCGGCTCGGCTACCACCAGGCGCTCGTCGCCGTCGGTGGCCACCACGTACCGGACCTCCGGGTGCACTGCCACCGCCGTGTTGGACACCAGGGTCCACGGGGTGGTGGTCCACACCAGCAGCGAGGTGGGGTGCTCGGGGGAGGCCAACGGGCCGGACGTGACCGGGAAGCGCACGTACACCGAGGGGTCGGTGACGGTCTCGTAGCCCTGGGCCAGCTCGTGGTCGGAGAGCGTCGTGCCGCAGCGCGGGCAGTAGGGGCTGATCCGGTAGTCGCGGACCAGCAGGCCCTTGTCCCAGATCTGCTTGAGCGCCCACCAGACGGACTCCACGTACTGCGGGTCCATGGTGCGGTAGGCGTCGTCCATGTTCACCCAGTAGCCCATGCGCTCGGTCATGGAGGTGAAGGCGTCCACGTTGCGCAGGACGGACTCGCGGCAGCGGTCGTTGAACTCGGCGATACCGAAGGCCTCGATGTCCTTCTTGCCGCTCAGACCCAGTTCCTTCTCCACCGCGACCTCGACCGGCAGGCCGTGGCAGTCCCAGCCGGCCTTGCGGTCGACGTGGTAGCCGCGCATGGTGCGAAAGCGCGGGAAGACGTCCTTGAAGGCGCGGGCCTCCACGTGGTGCACGCCGGGCTGGCCGTTCGCGGTCGGCGGACCCTCGTAGAACACCCAGTTCTCGTTGCCGCGCGTCTGGTCGAGCGAGCGCTGGAAGACGTTCTCCTTCGACCAGCGGCCGAGGATCTCGCGCTCCGTCGCGGGCAGGTCGATCTGGGCGGGCAGCTGGGGCAGCGCGCGGGATTCGGGCCGGGGGTCGTCGGTCACCGTCGTACCTTTCTCCATCAGGGGCGTTCCTGACGGAGGGACGAGGCGCAGCCCCGCGGTACCACCCTCCTTGGAGCCGCGTCCGAGACCGCTGGGCGGCTCGCGGGCGGGTCCCACTTCGTTGGTTCGTGCCGGTTCTACTGGGGTGCGCGCACGGTGCGACACCCGTTCTTCCGGCGGCTCCGGGGTGATCTTCGCGCTGGTCGTCGCCCCCGGGCTCCCACCGTCCCCGGGTCGCTGGGCCGTACCCGCCCCTCTAGGCTGGGTGCGTCCGGTCGGGGCCAGCGTTACTCGTCCCCATCGACACGTCACCAGGATAACGCAGTGCGGCCGGGTGCGCCGCTGAACAGGGGTGAGGACGGGCCATGGCGGAGCGGACACGGGGCGCGGTCCTGGTGACCCTGCACGATCGCGACGACGCGGAGGAGCTCGCCGAACAGCTCCTGGAGCAGGGCTACGAGCCGTGCGGGGTGCACCGGGACGCCCTCGCGGGCGAGGACGACGCCGAGGACGCCGACTGGGTGATCGAGGTGCTGACCGGGCCGCACGGCGGATCGGCGGTCTTCGACGAACCGCACCTTCGGCTCCTCGCCGAGGACTACGGCGGGTTCGCCGTGGCGGAGTGAGGCGTGCGCGCCCCACCGTCGGGATCGTTGCCTTGGCGCGGCTGATTGCCTAGGCTCACGGCACCACTCACGACCGCTCCGATGGGGAGAACCCCAGTTCGGGAGGGGTGCGGAGGTCGTGGGGCAGGCGGAGGGGGAGTGCGATGAAGGCCACCCAGGCGGCGGCGTTGCCGGTGCGACCGGGCGAGGAGCCCTGGACGCCGGAGGAGCTCGCGGCGGTCCGCGAGCAGTTGGAGGGCGAGATCGCGGCCCAGCGGGAGGAGCTGAGCGAGGGGGAGCGGGAGCTCGCCGAGCGGCTCACCGACCCCGTGGAGGGTGCCGGGGACGACCCCGCGGACGCCGGGGCCAAGACCTTCCAGCGCGAACACGATCTGGCGTTGGCCTACAATACTCGTGACCTGCTCGCCAAGAGCGAGCGGGCGATCGAACGGATGGACGCGGGGACCTACGGGGTCTGCGAGTCATGCGGCCAGGCCATCGGAAAGGCACGACTCCAGGCCTTTCCGCGTGCCACCCTGTGCGTCCCCTGCAAACAGCGCGAGGAGCGTCGCTGACTGAGGTAGAGCCCTCCGGGGACAGCAACATGACCACGACCGACAACACCGTTGCCCGGCCGCGCAGGTACGTACTCCTGTTGTTGGTCGCGCTGACCGCGATCGTCGCCGACTTCCTGACCAAGGAGTGGGTGCTGGCGGCCTTCTCTCCGGGCGAGCGCCTCGACGTCGTCGGCGACCTCGTCCAGTTCACCCTGGTCTACAACACCGGCGCCGCGTTCTCGCTGGGCACCGGCTACACCTGGGTGTTCACCGCCATCGCCTCCGTCGTGGTCCTCGCGATCGCCTGGATCGGCTGGCGGGTGCGCAGCCTCTGGTGGGGTGCCACCCTGGGCCTGATGATGGGTGGCGCCGCGGGCAACCTCGTCGACCGCTACTTCCGGGGCGAGACCCCCGGCACCGGCGCGGTCGTCGACTTCATCAGCGTCGGGACCTTCCCCGTCTTCAACCTGGCCGACTCCTGCGTGGTCGTCGGCGCCTGTCTGGTGGTGGCGCTCACGTTCAAGGGGCTCAACCTGGACGGCACCCGGGCCGTGGGCGAGACGGCGGAGCCGGACGAGCCGTCCGCGAAGGACGGCGACAACGACAAGGGGAGCGGCGCGTGAGCGACATCAGGAGTCTGCCCGTCCCCGACGGCCTCGAGGGCGACCGGCTCGACGCCGCGATCGCGCGGATGTTCGGGCTCTCCCGGACCCGCGCGGCCGAGATCATCGGCGACGGCGGGGTGCTCCTCGACGGTGCCGAGGCGGCCAAGTCCGACCGGGTGAGCGCCGGGGCCTGGTTGGAGGTCACCCTCCCGCCGCCGCCCACCGCCCCGGTGCCCCGGGCCGAGGCCGTCCCGGGCATGCGGATCGTGCACGAGGACGCCGACATCATCGTGGTGGACAAGCCGGTCGGCGTGGTCGCGCACCCCACGGTCGGCTGGACCGGGCCCAGCGTGCTGGAGGGCCTGCTGGCCTCCGGGGTGCGGCTGGCCACCAGCGGCGCCGCCGAGCGTCAGGGCATCGTGCACCGGCTGGACGCCAACACCACCGGCCTGATGGTCGTGGCCAAGAGCGAGACCGCCTACAGCGTGCTCAAGCGGGCGTTCAAGGAACGCACCGTCGACAAGCGCTACCACACGCTGGTCCAGGGGCACCCGGACCCGCTGCGCGGCACCGTCGACGCTCCGATCGACCGCCACCCGGCGGGCGACGGCCGCTGGGCGGTGGTCGCGGGCGGGCGCCCCTCGGTGACGCACTACGACACCCAGGAGGCCTTCCGGGCCGCCAGTCTGCTGGAGATCAAGCTGGAGACGGGCCGCACCCACCAGATCAGGGTGCACATGTCCGCCCTGCGGCACCCGTGCGTGGGCGACCACCTGTACGGTGCCGACCCCACACTGGCCGAGCGGCTCGGGGTCCGGCGCCAGTGGCTGCACGCGGTGCGGCTGGGCTTCGACCACCCCACCGAGCACCGCCCGGTGGAGTTCTCCAGTCCCTACCCCGACGACCTGCGGGCGGCCGTGGAGGTCCTCCGCGAGGACTGACAGCCACGGCCCCGCCGGGCCCCCTCGGCCTCACGTACTCCGCCGTCCCGCCCCCTCCGGGGCCGGGCGGCGGACGCGTAGGACCCCCTGGCACAGGGCCGCGCCCAGGATGATCACGAGCGCTCCCACCGGCTGGTTCCAGGTCAGGGTCTCCCCGAGCAGGACCACCCCCGCGGTGACGGCCACCACCGGGACCACGTAGGTGACGGTGGTGGCCACGGTCGCGCCCGCCGCGCGGACCACCGCGTAGTTGAGGATGTAGGCGAACCCGGTGCCGAACACGCCCAGCGCGGTCACGGCGAGCGCGGCCCGCCAGGTCAGGTCGGTCGGCGCCGAGGTGAACAGCGGCGTCAGCACCAGCAGGGGCAGGGTTCCGAGCAGCATCTGGAGGGAGCTCAGCTCCAGCGCGGTGTGCGGGCTGCCCGCCACGAACCGGCGCAGGTAGGGGGTGCCGATCCCGTAGCAGACGGTGGCGCCCACGACCAGGAGCATGCCGATCAGGGCGTCGTCGCCGGAGACGTCGAGGCCGCCCAGGGAGTTCCAGACCCCGAAGACGGTGAGGACCCCGAGGAAGCCGATGCCCAGGCCGAGCAGGCGGGTCCGGTCGGGGCGTTCGTCGGTCAGGATCAGCATGGCGAACACGACCCCGAACAGCGGGGTGGAGGCGTTGACGATCCCCATCAGGGCGGACGGGATCAGCTGGGCGGCGTAGCCGAACAGGGTGAACGGCACGGTGTTCAGCAGCAGGGCGGCCACGAACATGTGTCCCCACAGCCGGGGCGAGGACGGCAGCCGACCTCGGCTCAGGAACAGGACGGCGAGTAGGGCCAGGGCTCCGGTTCCCATGCGCCCGAGGGCCAGCTGGAGCGGGGCGAGGACCTCGGCGCCGATCCGGATGAGGACGAAGCTCATGCCCCAGATGAGCGCGAGCAGGACGAACTTGGCGCGCCAGTCCAGGAAGGGGGAGCGCGGCGGGTGCGGGGCGGCTACCGGCGTGGCGAGGGCGCCGGGGAGAGTGGTCATGGGATGTTTCTATCCGCACACGATCGCTTAGGTCTACTTCGTTTCACTAAACCAGCGCGTTAGTTTTGCTTACATGCTCAGTGTCGAACGGCTCCGCGTCCTCCACGCCATCGCCGCCCACGGGTCCCTCAGCGCCGCCTCCCAGGCCCTGCACGTCACCAACTCCGCCGTCTCCCAACAGCTGACCAAGCTCGAACGCGAGGTCGGCCAGCCGCTGGTCGAGCGCAACGGGCGGGGTGTGCGCCTCACCGACGCCGCCGAGCTCCTGGTGGAACACACCTCCCGCATCCTCTCCCTGGTCCACCGGGCGCAGGCCGACCTGGAGGCCCACCGGGGCGAGGTCACCGGTCACCTGCGGCTGTCCGCCACCCCCACGGCGGTGCGCGGGCTGCTGCCCACCGCGCTGCCCGCCCTGCGTGAGGCCCACCCGGGGCTACGCGTCGAGCTGCACGAGGACGAACCCCAGGAGAGCGTCCCCGCGATGGTGCGCGGCGACGCCGACCTGGCCCTGGTCGTGGACTGGATGGGGGCGCCGCTGCAACTGCCGCAGGGCATGACCCGCGCCTCGCTCATGGAGGACGTCGGCGACATCGCGCTGCCCTCGGACCACCCCCTGGCCCATCGCGAGATCCTGGAGCTGGACGAGATCCTGGACCTGCCGTGGATCAGCTGGACCAGGGGTTCCATCTGCGACGACTGGCTGCACGACATCATCCGGGCGCGCGGAGCCGAGCCCCATGTCATCCACTCGGTGGAGGAACACCAGACCAAGCTGGCGCTCATCGCGGCCGGGATCGGCGCCGCCGTCATGCCCCGGCTCGGGCGCGGCCCCCTGCCCGAGGGGGTGCGGGTGGTACCGGTCCAGCCCGCCCTGGTGCGCCAGGTGTACGTGTTCTGGCGCACCGACGCCTCCCGTCGGCCCGCGATCAGGGCCGTGGTCCGCGCGCTGCGGGAAGCGGCCGCCTCCTACACCGAGTGAGTCGGAAGGGGTGACGGCGGGGGCGGGGCCGTCCCGCCCCCGCCGTCGTTCAGGCCTCGCCGAGCAGATCCGTCAGGGTGGCGGTCGGGCTGATCACCTCCGGGTCGGTGCGCACGTCCACCAGGGTGGGCAGGTCCGCGCCCACCGCCTCGGACAGGGCCTTCTCCAGCTCCTCACGGGTGTGCGCGGTGGCTCCCCGGGCCCCCAGCGCGCGGGCGTACCCGGCCAGGTCCAGGGGCCCGCTGATCTCCGTCGCCGCGATCCGTCCCAGCTCACGCGCCTGGTGCATCGCGATGGTTCCGTAGAGCCCGTTCTGGAACACGATCACCGTGATCGCCGCGCCGTGGCGCACCGCCGTCTCCAGCTCCTGCCCGGTCATCAGCGCGCCGCCGTCACCGGCCACCGCCACCACCGTCCGGTCGGGGGCGGCCAGCTTGGCGGCCACCGCGGCGGGAATGGCGTAACCCATGGCCCCGCTGGTCGGCGCCAGCTGGGAGTCCGCGTGCCGGTACCACCACCCCCGGTGCAGGAACGAGGCGAAGTTGCCCGCGTCGTTGGTGATCAGGGCGTCCTCGGGCAGGGCCTCCCGCATCCCGGCGATCACCGACCACGGGTGCATGCGGGCGCCCCGGTGCCGCTCGGCCTGCGCCGGGACGGTGGCGCTCTCCACCCACAGCCGCCGGGCCGCGCTCCAGTCGCGGTAGGGCGCCTTCACCGGAGCGGCGGCCAGGGACCGCAGGGCCTCGCCCGCGTCGGCCACCGCCCCCAGCCACACGTCCTTGGTGGCGCCGACCTGCTGGGGGTCGATGTCGATCTGTGCGACGCGCGTGCGTTCGTCCGACTCGGGCAGCCGGTACCCCTGTGTGGTGGTTTCGCTCATCCGGCAGCCCACCACCAGCACCGCGTCCGCGTCGGCCAGGGCCCCCAGCACCCCGCTCGGCGCGCCCAGTCCCAGGTGTCCGAGGTAGAGCGGGTGGTCGTTGGGGAACACGTCCTGGCGCCGCCAGGACGCGTAGACCCCGGCGCTGTACAACTCGGCCACGCGCACCAGGTCCGCGCGCGCCGCGCGCGCCCCGCCCCCGGCGATGATGACCGGGCGCACGGCCCGGGCCAGCCAGGTCGACAGCCGGTCCCGGTCCTCCTCGCCCAGCGGGGGCCGCGGGACCACCGGTACGTGCGGCGCGGGCGTCGGGCCCACCCGCTGGCCGAACAGGTCGCCCGGCACGGCGATGGCCACCGGGCCCGGTCTGCCGGTGGTGG
This sequence comes from Nocardiopsis sp. NPDC007018, assembly GCF_040635075.1. NCBI lineage: Bacteria > Bacillati > Actinomycetota > Actinomycetes > Streptosporangiales > Nocardiopsidaceae > Nocardiopsis > Nocardiopsis sp. NPDC007018. The sequence continues at coordinate 31,049 of NZ_JBEYHA010000002.1, read as the reverse complement.
CGATCCGGATCGCCCGCGCCGTCACCTCGGCCAGCCGGTCGGCCCGGTGCACGGTGGTCGACCACTTGGTGATGGGCGCGTAGAAGGCGGTCAGGTCCACCTCCTGGAAGGCCTCCCGGCCCAGGCGCTCGGTCTCGGCCTGGCCGAGGAAGACGATCATCGGGGTGGAGTCCTGCATGGCGGTGTGCACGCCCACCGCCAGGTTGGCCGCCCCGGGGCCGCGCGTCGCGGCGGCCACCGCGGGGACCCCGGTGAGCTTGGCGTCGGCCTCCGCCATGAAGGCGGCGCCGCCCTCGTGGCGGGTGGAGACCAGGGCCATCTCCGGGTGCTGGTCGATGGCGTCGGCCAGTTCGAGGAAGCTCTCGCCGGGGACGGTGTAGCACCGTCTGATCCCGGCGGCGGCCAGGACCGACACCGCCGCGTGCGCGGCGGTGTCGGTGGGGGGCTGGGGCCGTGGTGCGGCTGGGGCCATGGAGGCGGGTCCTTCCATCGTCGCAAGGTCCACTCGGCGCGCCCCCGGGGCAGGGGTGTGCCACAGAACACGTGCGGCTGACTCTGGCAGGCGGCCCATGACCGGTCAAGGCCGACCCCCGCCCCCTGTGGACAACCCCGCCCGTACCGCCACGGGAGGCTCCTACGCCACCCCGAGGGCGCGCAGCGCGGCGGTCGTCCCGGCGGCGGCCACCACCACCAGCAGGAACGGTGCGCGCAGCACCAAGGCGAGCAGGGCCGCACCCACGCCCGCCATCCGGGCGGTGTCCCAGTGCAGGGCCTGGCCGTCGCCCAGGGCCTGCACGGCGATCAGCGCGGCCAGCAGGGCCAGCGGCACGGCCATCGCGAAGCGCTGGAGCCACGGGTTGTCCAGCAGGCGGCGTGGGGCCGCCAGCCCCGCGTACTTGAGCAGGTAGCACCCGGCGGCCGTGGCGATCAGCACGATCCACAACGTCATGACCGCGCCCCCCGACCGCCCGGGCCCGCTGCCGGGCTCCCCGGGCCCGGGCGGTCGCGGGCCCCCCTCGGCTCGTGGTCCGCGCCCGCGAAGGACAGGAGTGCGGCGGAGGCGGCCAACAGTACCGGGACCCCGGGCGGAAGGAACGGGGTCGCGGCCAGCGCCAGCCCCGCCCCCAGGGCCGCGATCAGCCAGGTGCGCGGCCCTCCCTCACGCAGGCGGGGCCACAGCAGCCCCAGGAAGATGGCCGGACCCACGGCGTCCAGCCCGAAGGCGTCGACGTCGTCCACGCGGTCGGTGGCCAGGGCCCCCACCAGGGTCGTGGCGACCCAGAAGGTGCCCAGGACCGCGTAGGTCGTCACGAACGCGGTACGCGCCGACTCCCGGTCCGGCTGGATCAGCGTGACCGCCGTGGTCTCGTCGATCACCCCGTGCGCGGCCAAGGCCCGCCGGGTGCCCCGGTACCCGAGTATGTCGGCCAACCGCAGCCCGTACAGGGTGTTGCGGGCCCCCAGCAGGAGGGCGCCCAGCGCGCCCGCGACGAGGTTGCCGCCCCCCGCGATCACCCCGACCAGGGCGAACTGGGAGGCGCCGGTGAACATGAACAGGCTGAGGAACACCGACTGGGCGGGTGACAGCCCGGCGGCCACGGCGGCGGTGCCGAAGGCCAGACCGGCGGCGCCGACGGCGACACCGATCCCCAGGCTGTCCCGCACCGCCGGCGAGCGGAGTACGGAGAAGGTCTTCACGTTCGCCCACGCTAGAGGGGGCGCGTCGGCGGGTCTTGAACGTTCTTGCGCGGACCGGCGCGCCGGGAGGGCCGGTCAGTAGGCGGGGAAGGCCCGACCGGAGGGATGGAAGGGCTCCCGTTCGGCCCGGAAGGCCGTCGAGCAACGCGACAGGGAGCCCGGTGTCGGCTCGGCGCCGCGTCCGGCCGCCGCCAGGGACACCAACGTCGTCCCGTCCAGAAAGGCGGCGCCGAGTTCGGCCGTGGACAGCCGCAGGTCGGCGGTGGCCCCGGTGCGTTCGCACCGGACGTCATCACCGTCGGCGCGCAGCCGGTAGCGGTCCGCGTTCCACGGGCAGAACGCGTCGTCCACTTCCAGGACCACGTCCAGGGGCAGGGCGTAGCGGCGCGCGGCCAGGGCCCGCTCCACGTCCACCAGGCGCACCCACAGGTTGTCGACCAGCTCCGTGGTCAGGGCCCCGGCGGTGCGGCGTCCTCTGACGATCCGGTGGGTGCCGGGGCGAGGATTAGGAGGCACGCAGGGCGCGCTGGTAGGCGACGGGCGGGACGCCCAGGTGGCGGCGGAAATGGCGGGTCAGGTGGGACTGGTCGGCGAAGCCGACCTCCACGGCCACCTCGCCCGCGCGGCGCCCCCGGAGCAGGAGGGAGCGGGCCCGGTCCACCCGCATCTGGTTCAGATAGGCGTGCGGGGGCAGGCCGTAGGCCGCCCGGAAGGCCCTGGCCAGGGCGAACGGCCCGAGCCCGGTGTGCGTCGCCAGTTCCTCCAGGGTCGGCGGGTCCACCAGACGCGCCGCGAGCAGTTCCCGCGCCAGCGCCACCTCGGGTCGCGCGGCGGGGTCCGGTCCCCGCGAGCCGCGTTCGCGCCCGTGCGAGCGCAGCAGCATGGCGATGCCCTGCCGGGCCAGGGAGGAGGCGGTCAGCCGCTCCCCGCGCTCGGCCGCCATGTGCGCCCGCACCAGCACCGCCGAGACCTCGGGGGCGTGGATACCGGACCCGGCGAAGCCCGGGGTCCCGCGCATCCCCAGCTCCCGGCCGATGCCCTCGACCACCTCGGGCGCGGGGTAGAACACCCGGTACCCCCATCCCTCGGGCACCCCTGCGTGGCCGGTGTGCACCTCGTCGGGGCCGACCACGGCCAGACCGCCCGGCCCCACCCGCGAACTCCCGCCCGCGTGCGAGTACTCCTCGATCCCGGCCGTGATCATGCCGATCGTGTACGTGGGATGGGTGTGCCTCGTGAAGGCCGTGGTGACGAACCGCGCCGTGAGGAGCTCGGTGTCGGGCAGCCCGGAGAAACGCCAGTACCGCGCGCGCTCCACGCGCGGGTCCTCGACGGTGGGGTGAACGTCGCTGGGCAGATCCATATGTCCAGGTTAGAACGGGTCGGGGGCGGCCGTCGGCGTCGACCCGGGCACGGATAGTCTGCGCCCATGAGCAAGCCACAGATCCGCCGGGCCCTGGACGACCGGGACCGTGCGGCCGTCTTCGTGATCAGGGGCGCCGTCTTCGTCGCCGAACAGCGGGTGCCCATCGAGGAGGAGTGGGACGACCGCGACTCCACCGCCGCCCACCTCCTCGCCGTCGTCGACGACGTCCCGGTGGGCACGGTCCGGCTCGTCGACCAGGGCGACGGCTCCGGACTCCTGGGGCGCATGGCGGTCCTGCCCGACGGCCGGGGGAACGGCACCGGGGCGGCGCTGGTGCGCGCCGCCGAGGACCTGGCCCGCGAGTCCGGGCTCGCGCGGGTCGAGCTGCACGCGCAGACGCACGCGCTCGGCTTCTACGAGCGACTGGGCTACACGGCCCACGGCGAGGAGTTCATGGACGCCGGAATCCCGCACCTGCACATGGAGCACCAGCTGGCCTGACCGGGCCCTTCACGGACGGGCTCCCCGTCCGGTGTGACGGGGAGCGCACGCCTCGGGCACGCCCCGGACGGGTACTACCGAGTAGGATTCGGTTCTGATGCCGGCCCCCGCCGGCGCGCCCGCGCGGCGCCCCCGCCAGTCCGAGCGCGAACAACCGATCCGACGAGGAACACATGACGGTCAACACGCAACCGGCCACCGAGAGCCCCGACGACCCGCGAGCCTACGGACTCCCGCTCGTCGACGCCCACTCGATCCCCGCCGAGCTGCGCACGTTGGTCTCCCGCGTGCACGACCTCGTCGACGCCGTCGCCAACACCGAGGTCGACTCCGACACCCTGGCCGAGACCGCCGCCGTCGTCGAGGGCCTCACCGACCGGCTCAACGTCGCCCGCCGGGAGATCGGCACCATGGTGCGGCGCGAACTCGGCGACGGCACCACCGTGATCGGCACCATCACGAACATCGTCGAGGGCGAGACCAACCCGGCCGCCCCGCCGATGTTCCTCGACCGCACCGAGGACGGCCTGCGCGCCGAGGTCACCCTCAACACCACCTACCAGGGTCCGCCCGGGCTGGTGCACGGCGGGTGGATCGCCGCCATGCTCGACCAGGCCATCGGAAGCGTCTCCTCCGTCGAGACCAGCCCCGGCCTCACCGCCCGGCTGGAGATCGACTACCGCCGCCCCACCCCCTTGTTCACCCCTCTGGAGATCACCTCCTGGGTGGAACGCGTCGAGGGCCGCAAGGTCTACGTGGCCGGACGCATCCGCGCCCACGGTGAGGTGACCGCCGAGGCCAGCGCGCTCATGATCCGGGTCGACGTCCCCGAGTGACCCGCCTCCCCGAGGCGGGGTCGCGCCCCCACCGTGTAGTAACATCACCACCGTGACCCACTGCTATCGCGTGTTTAGCCAGCCGACGCACCCGTCGGCCGCTCGCACGTAGGCGGAAACGGGAACGTCGGCAACAGAGCACTCGGGCTTCGGCCCGGTGCTCTTTCGTCTTTTCGGGCGGCCGACGTCCCGGTGCACACCACCCCGACGGGTCGAACGGCCGCGCCGCCTCCGCGAACGCATCCACCCGAGAGGGACCACCGTGCACGACCGCCACAGCGAACCCGCGCCCGCCCACGAGCAGATCCTGCGCCTGCGCGGCCGCATCGACCAGATGGACGCCGAACTGGCCGCGCTCCTCGAACGCCGCGCCCTGGTCGCCGCCCAGGTACAGCGCCTCAAGCCGGTCGGCTACTTCGCCGGACGCGACATGGACCGCGAACGCCTCCTCGTGGAGCGCATGGCCGAGCACGCGCCGCGCCTGGGAGCCGACCGCCTCGCCGCCATCATGGACAGCGTCATCAGCGCCGGACTGGCGGCGGCGCAGGAGGAGGCCCGGGACGGCGGGTGAGGACGCCACGGCCGCTGCTGGCCGGGCCCGGCCACGGGCGGCGGGGCGGGCAACCGGACCGCGCCCCGCCGCGTCCCACGGGTGCCGACCCGGACCCCCACCGCCGGGCGCACCAGGGAGGCCCCCGTGAACCCACCCCCGCCCCGACGCCGATCCACGGCCTCGGCCCTCCTGGCCATCGGCCTCCACCAGGCCAGGGCCGGAAGCCGTCGCTGGACCGAACACCGCAGGGCCATGCGACGCATGAGGGACCACAACCGTCGGGAACTCGAACTGGCCTTCCGGACGCAGCACGACGCCGAGCGGGCCGCCGATCAGGCCAGGGAGGAGTTCGAGAGGACCCTGGCCGAGCTGGTCAGCCTTCGGAACCGCCGTGAGGACCGCGCGCGCTGGTTCCTCCTGCCGGTCCTGTGCCTGTGCGCCTGCCTGGTCCTCACCGTGTTGGCCGGGGTGTGGGGGGCGCGCAACCGCGCCCTGGACGAACGCGGGATCACTGTGTACGCACAGGTCAGGGAGCACCATGGGGGCTCTCTCCAGGCCATCTACCTGCTGGAGGGCCGCAGAGTGCTGTTCACGGTCCCGACGCCGTCCGATCAACAGGTGGATCGTCAGTACGTGCAGAGGCAGTGGAGGCAGGGCCACCAGGTCCTGGTCCGGATCGACGTGGTACCCGACACGCCCGCCATCGTGAGGCCCCACGGCGAACGCTGGCCCGCGGGGACCGCGGCTCTGGGCGCGCTCGCCTGCCTGGTCGCCGCGGGCGGCGCCTTCGCCTGGCACGCGCGAGTGTCGGCGCGCTATCCCCTGCTTCCAGGAACCGACAGCCTTCGCGAACGCTCACGGGGCGCCCTCTGGTCGTCCCCCGGAATTACTCTCGTGCTCTGCGGGCTGGCGGGCTGCTTCTTCCTCTTCCTTGAGTCGGCCCTGGCCGAGCCGGTGGTGGACCCGCGCACGACCAAGGCCGTCGTCGAGGACTACTGGAAGTGCGAGGCGAGGTCATGTATCGGCTACGACGGGGAGCTCTCCTACACCGTGGACGGCGTGGAGTACCGGGCCACCGTGTCGGGCGTACCGCCGAGGGTGGGGGCGCCCGTCGAGATCCGGTACTGGGGGAGCGCCCCGCACACCGTCGTCGCGACCCGGGGCCAGAACACCGGCTCGGCGGGGTTCGTGGAGGCCTTCGACCACCTGTTCGTCCCCGCGCTGCTACTCGCGTGCGTCGGCGCGGCGTTCTACGCGCCGATCGACTACCGGATCAGGCGCGGGGAGCCCGCGGCCGACGACGTCTGAGGGGGCGGGCCCCACCCGCCGCCGCGACCGCTAGGGGCGCAGCACGTCCACCCACACCAGGCGGTGGTCGGAGCTGGGGAAGGGGTAGTCGCCCGTCAGCCGGAACAGCGGATCGTCCACGGTCGGCCAGAACACACCCGAACCGCGCGCGGGAAGCGACCGCGAGGGCAGCACGTAGTCCACCCGCAGGTTGCCCGGCCCGGGCACGTCGTTGAAGTCCGCGCTGTCCAGGTCGGGATCGCCCGTGTGCTCCTCGTTCGCGCCGCCCTGGCGCTGCGCGGCCCCGCGCCCGCCCTGGCTGGAGGGGCGCACGTCCACGATGTGGCGGTGCTCCAGCAGTCGCGTCACGGCCTCGGGGTGCCCGTCGCCGTCGTTGGGGTCCGCGTTGAGGTCGCCCGCGATCACGAACGGCGCCCCCGGGGCCAGGCCGCCGCGCACCCCCGCGTCGTCGTAGACGTACCCGCCGGCCCGAGGGGTCACGTAGTCCGCCCAGAAGCGGATCTCGTCGTGGTTGCGCGCCACGTTGCGCTTCTCCGGGCCGTCGAAGGTCGGCGGCGTCGGGTGGCTGGCCAGCAGGTGCACCGGTCGGCCGCGGCCGGTGTCGATCGGGATGTCCCAGTGGCTCTTGGAGGACAACCGCAGCACCTCCAGGGCCTCCTCGGAGTAGTAGGACTCACCGGTCTCCGGGTCGGTGGGCAGCAGGGCGTCGGGCATGTCCGCCCAGCGGAAGTTCTGGAAGGTGCGCACCTCGTCCGTGACGATCGGGTACATCGAGTACACGACCATCCCGTACTGGCCGGGGAAGACCCCGTAGCCGAAGGCGTCCTCCGCGTACTCGGGGGTGCCCGGCTCGGTCACCGCCGCGCCGTCCCCGTTCAGGTCCACGCCCGAGGCCACACCCGTGTTGACCGGCGCGGTGTACACGTACGGGTATTCGATGGGCTCGGCGCCGGACTGGCCCACGGACAGGTAGTTGTCCTGGAAGAGGCGGGGGCCCGCGCCCTCCTCGTCGTAGTCGAACTCGTTGACCAGCAGCACGTCGGGGCGCACGTGCTGGATGATCTCGGCCACGTTGCGGGCCTGTTCACTGTCGGGGGTGGCGAGCTCCTCCACCAGGGCGCCCTGTTCCCGGCGCTCCAGGGCCGTGTTGAAGGTGGCGAAGCGCACCTCGTGCGCCCCGGGCGGGGCGGGGACCGACGGTGACTCGGCCGCCGACGACGGCAGGGCGGTCAGCGCGGAGGCCGCCAACACCAGCGTGGCGGTGGAGGCGATCCGGCGGGGCGTGTGGTTCACGGGAGGGAAGTCCTCTCAGCGGGGGAGCGGGGGGCCGACCGCCGGAGGCTAACAGGCGCGCGTGTCCGAGCGGTGTACCACCACCGTCGGAACGGCGTCGAATCCCTATCGACAGCCGCCCCCACCTGGCCCCGGCCGGCCGGTGCTCTGTTATGGACCGGTCCAGGGAAGGGTGAACCGGTGGCCGGGACCGGCCCTGGAAAACACCCCCGCCAAGAGTGAACACGGAACTACGCTGGAGAGGCCGGTCCGCCGGGACCGGAACGTGGCCACCCCTGACCCCCTGTTGGAGTGTCTGCCGTGACCGAGTTGCGTGTCGTTCAGGATGAGGAGACCGAATCCGAGCCGCGTGCGGCGTCGCTGGCCTTGAGGTACTACGCCACCGAGCTCAAGCGTCACCGGGAGGCGGCCGGTCTGACCCAGGCCCAGCTCGCGGATCTCATTCCGTACTCGAAGTCCATGATCTCGATGGTGGAGACCGCCAAGCGGTCGCCCCTGGAAACCCGGGAGGGTGACCGGGCCACATCCAAGTTCACCGAGTACTGTGACGAGGTGCTTCACACCGGCGGGGCGCTCGCTCGGATACTTCCTCTGCTCGAGCGTTCGAACGATGTGTACAAGAGCTGGTTCAGGCCCTACGCCGCACTGGAGAGCGAAGCCGCGGCGATCAGTACCTTCCAGTCCCAGACGGTGCCGGGACTCCTGCAGACGGAGGAGTACGCGAGGGCGGTGCTCGCCTGCGGTCGCCCGTACATGGGTGGAAGCGAGGTCGCCCGCCAGACGGCGGCCAGGATGCAACGTCAGCAGATCCTCCACGGCGATCGCCCGCCGGTAGTGACAGCCGTGATGGACGAACTCGTCGTCCGGCGGCCGATTGGTGGGACGATCGTGCTGAAACGGCAGATCGAACATCTCATCGATCTGGTGGAGAGTCACGCCGTGACGATCGGGATTCTGCCGATGGGGGCGATGGAACACGCTGGCCTGGACGGTTCGTGGAACCTCCTGGACTTCTCGCACCAGGAGCCACTCCTGTACGTCGAAGCCGGTGGTGCTGGCACAATGTCGCATCGGGCGAAGGACGTCCTCCCGACGCGGCAGGCGTTCAGCGCACTGTGCATGCAGGCCTTGTCGCCCCGTGCCTCTGCTGAGCTGATGATGGGGATTGCGAGAGAGCTATGACGAACGCGCGAGAGCTTCCCGAACTCGAGTGGTGGAAGTCCTCCCACAGCGGAAGCAAGGGCGGCGACTGTGTCGAGGTCGCCCGGAGCCACCGCCACACGCACCTTCGCGACTCCAGGAATCCCGTTCTGGGCCACATCTCCCTCGACTCGCGTGAGTGGGGCACGTTTCTCGCCACGGCCGTGCGGAACTGACCACACTGGTTCCCCCATGAGCGCTCTGTGAGTAGAGGGACCTAGAGGCCCGATAACCCGGCGGCAGTCCGTGGCCCTAGGACCTCCGACGCGCGCGGGCGCGTCGTGGCCTGCCCCGGAGTCCGATCAGCTCAGCGCGAGGCAGCGGTCCCAGCCGCTCGCTGGTTCGGTGTCCGTGGCGAAGGTGTGCAGTGCCAACGCGACCCCCGCGAGTCCTTCGAGGAGACCACCGGCCATCCTCTCAGGATCGAGGTGGTCCATGACCTGTTCGGCGATCGCCGGAATCTGCTCCTGTAACCGATGATCGTCGCTCGTGCCCGCCACGCGCCACGTGGCCTGTAGCACTCCGGCCCATCCGTGACAGAGCGACGGCTCGGTGACCAACCCGGTGAGAGTGGGGTTGTGGAGCACAGCGGTGAGCCCTTCGACAGCCGCGGCCTCCCAATCCGGCCGCAGCAGGGCGACCCCGGCAAGCTGTACGGCCCGGGCGGTGCCAGCGGTGCCGTAACACCACGTCGGCCGGTTCGGAAGGGCGGGTGCACCCTGGCGGCCGGATTCGGAGCTGAGGATTCCCGGCCAACCCTGCCAGGACTCCGCCCCTGGGCTGTCACCCGCTCTGGGCCCCCATCGCAGCAGCCATTCGGTGATCCGGGTGATCGCGGCTGTCTGTCCCGGAACGCGCTCTCCTTCGGCCCAGGCCAGGGCCAACAGGGCGAGAACGCCACTCACACCGTGGGCGATCCCGAGATTGAGGTGTCCCAGAGGATACGGCGTCGGGAGGCCGGGAGTGGGGCTGTCGGGGGTCCACCAACCCGGTGTTGGCCGTCCGCCGGGGCCACGAACCGGAACGGTGAGTTCCACCAGGTAGGAGAGCAGTGCTTGGAGCGCGGTGGGGGAGGAACGCCTGCGCAGCAAGAGGAGCCCCAGGCCAGTTGCCCCGGACACCAGGTCGTAGGACTTGAGGCGAACGCCGGAACGCCCCGACCGCCGGCGTTCCTGGTCCTGTCGAAGGAGCGTGTGCACGCGGCCTACGACGAAATCGTCCAACCGTGGGAGTGCCTCTGAGTAGTCCCCCGGTCTCGCCGCTGCGGTCAGGGAGAAGGCGAGCGCGGGTGCTCCCTGGTACAGGCCGTTGTCTTCCTGGGTGAACACCTCCGTGCCAGCCGCGGACAGCCAGTCATGCGCGATCGAGCGGTATGCGGAATCCACGTGGCCCAACTCCGCGAACAGGAGGGCGACACCCCAAGGCCCCTGATCCAGTGACGTCGCGCTCGGGAGGCCGGATGGGGGGACGGCGAGTCGTTCGGCGATCCGATACGTGAACTCACCCGCACGCCCACGCGCATCCTGTGGGCGGTTCATGGAGTCCGGCCGCTGTTCGTGCGCCACTGTTGGGCGCGAACGACGTCGCGGGCCACCGCGAGTGATGCTGCCTCCGTTTCGGGGGAGATGCCCAGGAGACGGTTCACGTGCATGTGGAGGAGGGAAGTGAGCACCGTCTCCGGCTGCGGGCCTTGGCCGCCTCCCGAGAACCCGTCGAGTTGGGCGCGATACTTCGCCAGGGCCGTACGGCGGAGGTTCCAGGATTCCATGACCCGCTCTCCTCCGAAGGCGCTCAGGTGACCGGCCCCGTTACTGTCGGAGGCGAGGGCGAATGCGATCTCCCTGTGCGCTCGGAAGACCTGATGCTGAGGGTTCTTGGGGAGGTGTTCGAACCAGGCACGATGGTCGTCCCCCAATAAGGAACGCGCGATCCCGACGTGGTTGGCGGCGGCCAGTACCAGCGCAGGTATGTTCGTCCGGCCGGAGCGCAGGCAACGCAGTTGGTCGAGGACGGCGTGGCTGTCGGTGATGAACACCTGCTCCGCCGCCGTCATCGCTGACCCCGAGCCGTATCAGGGGCGTACGTGGTCAGATCAAGGCGGTCCACCATGTACGCGTCGCGCAGGTGGGCGACCCAGGCCCGCAGCCGGGGTAGCACCACGGAGTTGAGTGAGTCCGGGGTGTCTCGGAACCTTAGGCGTAGATGGGGGTGCGGATCGTCGTACCGGACGAGGAACCAGTCGTCACCGGGCAGGCTTTCGAGAAGTCGGGGGAGGTGTTCGACGATGACGTCGTCCATGAGCTCAGGTGAACAGGAGACCTGGGCGCTCAGCCATGAACCGCCGGGGAGGTGTTCGAGCTCCGGTTCGTAGCGCCTCAGGGACGCGGGGTGCGAGCGCGGAGCGAACCTCTCTCGCAGGGTGAGGGGGAAGACGACCTCGTTGCCGTGCCCCGCCGACCAGCCGGTGTTCTCGGGTGCGGCCGAAGGACACTCGGAGATGACGATCTCGTTGTGCCGCCCTAGTTCCTCCCGGCATAGGCGTCGGTGGGATTCCTCCCGCAGGTCCAGGACCAGCTGTCGGTCCCGGCTGACTCTCGGTGCCAGTAGCTGGACCATGTCCGGAACATCCCAGAGGTCCCGCCAGCGGGCGAAGGAGTCCTGCCAGGCGTCGACGTTTCCCTGGGGCGTGTGCAGCGCGGCAGGTACCCGCCAGCGAGCCGGAGCAAGGATCGTGCGCCGGTAGCGGACCCGGGGTAGGTGGGGGAGGTGTACCGCTGCTCCCCAGAGCCAGGGTTGCCAGGGCCGTGTCCCGCCGAGTCCGATCTCGCGGAGCAGCCGAGCGAGCTGAGGCGCATGAGAGCGGTAGTTCAACGCGTGGTACCCGACTGGTGTGACCTCGCGCTGGTGACGGAGCGAATAGAGGAAGAGCCGGTCGGACGTGGCCGAGACGAAGAGGTCGTCAGGGGCGAGGACCCTGGGATCGTCGGGATCGCTGAATGTGCCCAAGGGGATGATGTGCTCTGTTGCCCCGCGGCCTCGAAGGATGTTGAGGTTGCGCGATTGCCGTGGTGGAAACTCCAACCGTGCGCGAAGGGGCGGGAGACCCGGCATCGGAGTCGAGGCGCTCGTATCCTGCGGCTGAGCGCACCGCCCGTCGTGGAAGAGATGGGAGAAACGGCCGGTCATCGCTCCGATGGTGGGGGAACCGAAAGCGGGGGTCAGAGCGAGAAGGAAGTCTCCCGAGGTCAGTGCCTCGGTGGACGAGGCGAGCAGGTGGGCGCACAGTTCCGCTTCGGTGGGTGGCGGATCGTGCGAGCCCGGACCGGACAGCGCGAGTACCAGCTCCTCACTCAGGACGACCTCGGCGCCCGCTCGAGTCGCTTCCTGGGCCGGGGTGGAGAGTATGCGGTCACGGCTGTCCTGGGCTGGGGGCGTTGCACGCGTCGTGTCCGTTCCGTGCCGGTAGCCCGCGGGTGGTGACACTCCCCTCTCTGGATCGAGGACCTCCTTGACGGGCACCAAGGTGGAAACGCCGTACCTGCGGACGAAACGGCGGTGGAAGTCCAGCATGGGCGCGCGATGGGCAGCGCTCAACCGGGTGAGTACGTTCGCTGCTCCCTCGGCCTCGGCAGCGACCAGACGCGGCAGCTTGACACCGATGTCCAGGGCCAGGTCGACCTGGACAGCGTGGTCGTTCGCGGTGTCGTGTACGACCTGTAGCCGTGCCCGCGCCGACCTCAGCACCTCGAGCCCCGAACCGACGGGCAGACCGCCGTAGACAGCCAGGTCCTGCCGGGCCCGGTGGATGCGGTGCAGGTCATCAGCGACGTCGGGCGGGAGGGCTCCGTCGGGGAAGTCCTCCAGCACGGACATGACATGGGCCAGAGGGTCGGGTTCCCCCGGAACAGGGTGCAACCGGGTCAGAAGCAGCCCCGCTCCGGTCATCTGCCGGAGCAGTGAGTCGATCACGGCGCCCGGCACGTCCGGATGCTCCTCTTGGAGCCGGCTCCGGACATCCCGGTAGGGGGTGGGGGTGCGCGCGGCTTCCAGCACGGAGCGGATCGGGTCAGTCAGCCGCACGGACAGGTGGGCGCAACCCTGCTCGGCCGTGCGGCCGTCGGTGAGCAGCAGCCGATGGCCTCGAACACGGCAGAGGTTGTTCACCACGACCTGGAGGTGAACGAGGACGTCAGGGCGCGTCTCGTAACCGCGTACCCAGGAGGAGAGCCATGCGAGATCCACGGACGCGATCTTTCGGTGCTCATCACCCCATCGGACGGACGGATCAGAGCCGATGGTGGCCTGGCCGACCCCTGCCAGCACTCCGAACGGTGTCGAACGGCTGCGCATGCGCAGGAGGTAGCGGACCAGGGACCTCGCCACCCGGCGGATCTTGCGTGGTGGTGGGTCCACGCCCTCGAGTATCTGGTCCAGTGTCCGGGCCAGGGGTGGGCTGGAGATCTCGATGGCCTCGCGAAGCACGGCATCCGCGGAGACCACCGCTCGTACCCAGCTCGTGAGTTCCTCCACTTCGGAACCACCGCGCTCCGACGCGTTCGGATGGATGGCGGGCAGCGGGTGGAACGCCATGAGCGGAGAGCGCAACATGACGGTGTCCGCGCATGTGTAGCGGGAGATTTCGGTTCACCTGACCCGTGTTCGGAGGCGAAGCTGGCGAGGGAGACGGGAGGCCGCCGCCTCCGTCAGTCCGGCGACGGCGGCACGGCTTCTAACTCGGAGACTCGACGAAGCAGTTCGGCAGCGTGGCGCACGTGTCGGTGCAGTCCCCGGAGGCGGGGGCGTTCGTCGCTGCCTGGGCGGGCTCCGCGATGATGCGCACGTCGAGCTGGAACTCACTGTGGGATTCGTTCATGGCTCTCCTGATGGTGAGGAACACTCGCAATCGCACCTGACCCACAGGGGTGGTGCCTCAGGGACTCTTCCCCTGGAACCAGCCGAGAAGTGCTGTACTTCGCTCACCGGCCACTTGTAGGCAGGGTGCCGGTAGGGCGCGAACTCTCGTGGCCGCCTGTGAGCACGGGGACCGCCCCTGTGGGCGGCGCCGAAGTGTGTGGCCTCGGATTGAGGTGTCACGCTGCAGTCCGGGCCGTGAAGGGGCCGGGAATCCCAGCCGCCCCCGAGTGTGAACGTCCGAGCCACCGGGTCGGGTTCCACCGCCCAGGCGGGTGCCGTGTCCACAGGCGGCTCCGAAAGTCGTGGGGAAGTCGTAGGCTCAGGGGACACCACCCGTCCGTCTACCCGCCTGGGGGCACCCGCGTCATGGCCGACTCCTTCGCACATCTGCACGTCCACACCGAGTACTCGATGCTCGACGGTGCGGCGAAGCTGAAGCCCCTGTTCAAGGAGGCCGCGAGGTTGGGGATGCCCGCCGTGGCCATGACCGACCACGGCAACATGTTCGGCGCCTACGAGTTCTACCAGCAGTCCAAGGGCTCGGGCGTCAAACCCATCATCGGCATCGAGGCCTACGTCGCCCCCGAGTCGCGGTTCCACAAGAAGCGGGTCTTCTGGGGGCGCTCGAACTCCTCCGACGACGCCTCGGCCGAGGGCGGCAAGGACATCTCCGGCGGCGGCCGGTACCTGCACATGACCATGCTCGCGCGGAACGCGCAGGGGCTGCGCAACCTGTTCCGGATGTCGTCCCTGGCCTCCGCCGAGGGCTACTACATGAAGCCCCGCATGGATCTCGAACTCATGCAGCAGTACAACGAGGGCATCATCGTCTCCACCGGGTGCCCCTCCGGTGGCGTGCAGACGCGGCTGAGGCTGGGGCAGGAGAAGGAGGCGATCGAGTACGCCGCCGGTCTCCAGGACATCTTCGGCAGGGAGAACGTCTTCCTGGAGCTGATGGACCACGGCGTGCCGATCGAGAAGGAGGTCCGGGACGGACTGCTCAAGGTCGGTCGCGAACTGAGCATCCCACCGCTGGTCACCAACGACTCCCACTACGTGTACGAGTCCCAGTCCTCGGCGCACGACGCCCTTCTGGCGGTGGGCGTGGGAAAGAACCTGGACGACCCGACCAGGTTCCGGTTCAACGGTTCGGGCTACTACCTCAAGACCGCCGACGAAATGCGCGGCCTGCTCAACTTCGAGGAGTGGGCTAAGGGGTGTAAGAACACCCTGCTCATCGCGGAACGGGTCGAGGCCGGTGCCTACGACGAGGTCTTCGCACACCGGGACCTCATGCCGGAGTTCCCTATTCCGGAGGGGGAGACCCAGGCCTCCTGGTTGGCCAAGGAAGTGGAACGGCTGCTCCCGTCCCGTTACCCGGACGGCACTGGTGACGACGTCCGCCGCCGGGTGGAGTTCGAACTCGGCATCATCAACGAAATGGGCTTTCCTGCCTACTTCCTGGTGGTCTCCGACATCTGCCAACACGCCCGCAAGAATGGGATCGCCCTGGGCCCGGGCCGTGGCTCGGCGGCGGGGTCGATGGTCGCCTACGTCCTGGGCATCACCGACCTCGACCCCCTGGAGCACGGTCTGCTGTTCGAGCGGTTCCTCAACCCCGAACGTGTGACCATGCCCGATGTCGACCTGGACTTCGACGAGCGTCGGCGCGGGGAGATGATCGACTACGTCACCCAGTTGTACGGCGAGGAGCGGGTTGCGCAGATCCTGACGTTCGGCACGATCAAGGCCAAGGCCGCGGTGAAGGACTCCACCCGGATCCTGGGCATGCCCTACTCTGTCGGTGACCAGATCACCAAGGCCTTTCCGGCGGCGGTCGGCGGCAAGGAGATCGCGCTCGACGCCGTCTTCAACACCGAGAACGAGCGATACAGCGAGACCACCGAGCTGCGCAACCTGGTCGACAACGACCCGCAGGTCGCCAAGGTCATGGAGACGGCGCGCGGCATCGAGGGCCTGACCCGCGGAACGGGTGTGCACGCCGCGGGCGTCATCCTCTCCAAGGAGCCCCTGCTCGACGTCATCCCCCTCCACAAGCGGGACTCCGACGGCGCCATCATCACCGGCTTTCCCTACCCTCAGTGCGAGGACATGGGTCTGCTCAAGATGGACTTCCTGGGCCTGCGCAACCTGACGATCATGGACGACGCGGTCAAGAGCATCAAGGAGGCCGAGGGGACCGACATCGACCTCGCCCAGCTGCCGCTCGACGACAAGAAGACCTACCAGCTGCTCTCCCGGGGCGACACTCTGGGCGTGTTCCAGCTGGACGGCGGCGCGATGCGCAACCTGCTCAAGCGGATGGAGCCGAAGAAGTTCGGTGACATCGCAGCCGTCCTCTCCCTGTATCGCCCCGGTCCGATGGCAGCGAACGCCCACAACGACTACGCGGACCGCTCGAACGGGCGTCAGGAGATCACCCCGATTCACCCCGAACTCAAGGACGCGCTGGAGCCGATCCTCGGGGAGACCTTCCACCTGCTCGTGTACCAGGAGCAGATCATGGCCATCGCCCAGCAGCTGGCCGGGTACACGCTG
This sequence comes from Nocardiopsis sp. NPDC007018, assembly GCF_040635075.1. Classification (NCBI taxonomy): domain Bacteria; kingdom Bacillati; phylum Actinomycetota; class Actinomycetes; order Streptosporangiales; family Nocardiopsidaceae; genus Nocardiopsis; species Nocardiopsis sp. NPDC007018. The sequence goes on along the minus strand of NZ_JBEYHA010000002.1, from coordinate 14,821 downwards.
GGCGGCGCCGACCTGATGCGGCGCGCCATGGGTAAGAAGAAGAAGGAAGCCTTGGAGGAGGAGGAAGCCAAGTTCTTCCCCGGGGCGAAGGAGCGCGGCTTCTCCCAGGAGGCCATCCAGGCCCTGTGGGACGTCATGCTCCCCTTCGCGGGTTACGCGTTCAACAAGTCGCACGCCGCCGGGTACGCGCTGGTCTCCTACTGGACCGCCTACCTCAAGGCCAACTACCCCGCCGCGTACATGGCGGCGCTGTTGACCTCGGTCAGTGACGACAAGGACAAGATGGCGGTGTACCTGGCCGAGTGCCGGGCGCAGCACATCAAGGTGCTGCCGCCGGACGTCAACGAGTCGGGCCTGCGCTTCACCCCGGTCGGCAAGGACATCCGTTTCGGCATGGGCGCGGTCCGCAACGTCGGCGCGAACGTGGTGAACTCGATCGTCAAGACCCGTACGGAGAAGGGGAAGTACACGTCCTTCACGGACTTCCTGTCCAAGATCGAGCTGGCGGCGTGCAACAAGCGCGTCATCGAGTCGCTGATCAAGGCGGGCGGGTTCGACTCCCTGGGCCAGCCCCGGCGTGAGCTGTACCGGCACCACGAGGTGGCGGTGGACGGCATGATCAGCTCCAAGAAGCAGGAGGCGCACGGCCAGTTCGACCTGTTCGGCGGCGGTGACGACGACGGGGACTCCACGCCGATCGGGTTGAACATCCAGTGGGGTGACGAGGAGTGGGACCGCAAGACCAAGCTGGCCTTCGAACGGGAGATGCTGGGCCTGTACGTGTCCAGCCACCCGCTGGCCGGGGCGGAGCGGGTGCTGGCGCGTTCGCGGGACACCTCGATCGCGCAGATCGTCGCGGGCGACCTGGCGCGTGAGCGGGGCGAGGTGCGTATCTCGGGGCTGATCTCCAAGGTGGACAAGCGCACCAACAAGGCGGGCAACCAGTGGGCCATCGCGACGGTGGAGGACCTGGACGCCAGCATGGAGGTGCTGTTCTTCCCCAAGACCTACCCGTTGTACGTGGAGGCGTTGCTGGAGGACACGGCGGTCACGGTCAAGGGGCGGCTCAACGACCGGGACGGCACCTGGTCGATGTTCGCGTCGGAGATGTCGATCCTGGACATCTCGCACGTCACCGAGGGGGAGCCTCCGGTCCTGCTGACGGTGGCGGAGGAGCGTCTGGACGCGGCGCTGATCGACGACCTGCGCCAGGTGCTGAGCACGCACAAGGGGGAGACCCCGGTACGCATCCGGGTGGACAACCCGGTGCGGTCCCGGATCTACGCGGTGGACCGCTACTCGGTGCGCATCTCGCCGGAGTTCAACGGTGAGATGAAGAGCCTGTTGGGGGCGTACGCGGTCGACTACTGACCGGGCCCCCGGCCCCCGACGGTGGACCGGGCGCCTGCCCGACGATCCCCGTGTGCGACACCGCACACGGGGATTTCTCTGTCCGTGCCCTTGTCATGACAGAGTTAACGATATATCTTTGATCTATCGGAACACGCAAAAACAGTCGTGAACGATGACAAACAGTCGACACTGAGGAGAACGACATGACCGCGATGGCACTTCCCGGCCCCTGGTCCTGGGGCGGGCGGCGCACCGAGCGCCCCCAGCTGCCCTGGACCTGGCGGCCGACCGACACCCCCCGGGCCCACCACGGCCCTCGACACGACCATGACGACCACGACGACCAACGGGGCTCGCGCCGCGACGCGTTCGGCCACCCGCCGCCCCCGCCCGGTCCTCCCGGGGCCCCGCCTCCGCCGTGGGGAGCGGGCCCGGCCGGTCCCTTCGGTCACGGCGGTCCTCCCGACCACGGCGGCCCGGGAGGCCCCTTCGGTCCGGGCTTCCCCTTCGGGGGCGGGCACGGGCGCCGCAGGGGCGGCCCCCGGGCCCGGCGCGGTGACGTGCGTACCGGCATCCTCATGCTCCTGGCGGAGGAGCCGCGCAGCGGCTACGAGATCATCCGGGAGGGCCGCGAACGCAGCGGCGGGGCCTGGCGTCCCAGCCCCGGTTCGGTCTACCCCATGCTCCAGCAGCTGGAGGACGAGGGTCTGGTCGCACCGGTCGCGGGGGAGGGGCGCCGCCGCCCCTACCAGCTCACCGACGAGGGAGTCGCCCACCTGGAGGAGAACGGCGCCGACCTCACCCCGCCGTGGGAGGCGGGCGCCGACGCCTACGCCGACGCGCGGTCCCGCTACGAGGAGATCAGCACCCTGGCCTACCAGCTCTCGGCCGCCGCGGCCCAGGTCGCCCAGGCCGGGACCCCGGACCAGCTGGACCGCGCCAAGCGGCTGCTCGCCGAGACCAAGCGGGGGCTCTACCTGATCCTCGCCGACGACGACGGCGCCGGCGCGGACGACGACCAGGACTGACGCGCACACGACGCGGGCCCGGGACACACCGTCCCGGGCCCGTTCGCGTCGTGGGTCCTACTCTCCGGTCACGCCGTCCGCCAGCTCCCGCAGGACGTCCAGGTGCCCGTTGTGCCGGGCGGTCTCCTCGATCATGTGCAGGACCACCCAGCGCAGGGTGACCCGGTCGAGGTCGTTCAGGACTCGCCGGGCGAAGTTGCCCAGCTCCAGGTGGGAGGTGATCTCCCGGGATCGCGCGCACTGGTCGGCGTACTCGGAGAGGAGTTCGTCCAGGGGCCGCTCCGCGCCCGCCCGGAACTCCCCGTCGGGGTCCCGCGTCGAGTAGGGGGCGACGTCGGGCTGGTTGAGCATCACCACCTCGAACCAGAACGCCTCCACCCAGCGCAGGTGCGAGACGATCCCGCCGATGGTGGTCATGGGCGAGCCCGGCAGCGGCGCCGAGGAGGACAGGTCGGCGGCCAGGCCCGCGCACTTGCGGTGCACCGTCGCGCGGTGCCAGTCCAACCAGGCCAGGAGCATCGTGCGTTCGTCGGCCGCTGTGGGAGTGTCGACACGCTCGGGAGGGTTCTGAAGGCTGCTCTTGTCGCTCATGGCGGTATTCTCCTTCGGGCCATGTCCGGTATCCACTGGTTTTCGGTGGGCCCGGGCGGCGATGACGAGGAGCGGTGATGGCGGGACTGAGCGGTACGGGGCCGGTGCCCGGGCCGGTGCGCGGGCTGGTCGTGGGCGCGGCCCTCTTCGGGGGGACCGTCCTGCTCGGTGTGCTCCTGGCGCCGTTGTGGTGGTGGCTCGCGCCGCGCCCCGAGGTGGTGGTCCTTCCGGACGGAGGGGTGTTCACGGGCGCCTCGGAGGACGTGTTCGCCGGAGAGGGCTACTTCGTCGTCATCACCGCCCTGGCGGGGCTGGTCACGGGCTACGCCACCTACATGGTCCAGTTCTCCCTGGCCCGGCGCAGGTTCCAGGACCTGCGGACCGTCGGCCTCGTCGCGGGCACGCTGGGCGCCGCCGCCGCGTCCGTCCTGGTGTGGCGGATCGGCGTCGCCCTGGACGGTCCGGCCCGGGAGGCGATGCTGGCCACCGACCCCGGCGGCACCGTCGTCGCGGCCCTCCAGCTCCAGGCCACCGCCTTCCTGGTCGCGTGGCCCTTCGTGCACGTCCTGCAGTACGGGTTGCTGGACGCCTTCAGCCTGATGCGCGCGGACCAGCCCGGTGTTCCCGAACCGGTCCGGGTGGTCGCCCCGCCCTCGGAGGCGTCCGAGGGCGGCGAGGGCCGGGACCCCCGGCCCGGTGGCACCCACCCGGGGGAGGCGGGGACCTCCGGCTGACCGGCCCCCGGTCCCGGCCGTGGTTCACAGCCTCTCGACGGAACCCTCGTACATGCCGTCGAGCAGGTCCCGGTACCGCTCCTCCACCGCCCTGCGGCGCATCTTCAGGCTCGGCGTGATCTCCCCCTGCTCCACCGTCAGCTCGTTCGGGAGCACCGCGAAGTCCTTGACGGACTCGTGCCGGGGCAGACCGCGGTTGAGTTCGTCGATGGCCTCCTGGAGCATCGCCCGCACCCGCGGCTCGCGGGTCAGGCCGAGGTAGTTCAGCGCGCCCAGTCCGTTGGCCTCGGCCCAGACCTCGATGGCCTCGGAGTCCAGGGTCACCAGGGCCACGCAGTAGGGGCGGCGGTCGCCGTGCACCACCAGGTTGCCCACGTAGGGGCACAGGGACTTGAAGCGGCTCTCGATGCTCTGCGGAGCCACGTACTTGCCGCCGGAGGTCTTGATCAGTTCCTTCTTGCGGTCGGTGATCCGCAGGCGCCCGTTCTCCAGGGCGCCGATGTCGCCGGTGGCGAACCATCCGTCCTCGTCGAGCACCTCCTCGGTGGCGCCGGAGAGGTTGTGGTAGCCGCGCATCACGCTTCCGCCGCGCAGCAGGACCTCGCCGTCCTCGGCGATTCGTACCTCGGTGCCGGGCAGGGGCAGTCCCACGGACCCGAAGCGCACGTCGCCGGGCCGGTTGAGGAAGGCCCCCGCCGAGGTCTCGGTCAGGCCGTAGCCCTCCAGGATGGTGATCCCCGCGCCGTAGAAGAACCTCCCGATCTCGGGGGCCAGCGGTGCGCTGCCGGACACGAAGAACTTCAGCCGGTCGCCGAACCGGGCCCGCAGCTTCGCGAACACCAGCCGGTCGGCGACGCGGTGCTGGGCGGCGAGGGCGCCCCGGGGCTCCCTGCCCTCCTCGCGGAGCCGGGCCACCCGGTCGCCCACGCCGACCGCCCACCTGAAGATCCGGTACTTCGCGGGCCCGCCCTCCTTGGCCTGCATGACGACCCGGTTGAACACCTTCTCGAAGATGCGCGGGGCCGCCGCCATGAAGGTGGGGCGCACGACGGCCAGGTTGTCGACGATGCGGTCGACGCGGCCGTCGACGGCCGTGGTGAACCCCAGGCGCAGCTGGGCGACCTGCATGACCTTGCCGAAGCTGTGCGCGAGCGGCAGCCACAGGTACTGCACGTCGTCGGCGTCCAGCATCTCCCAGCCCTGGGCGCGCATCTCGTCGCCCATGACCCGCAGCGCCTCGGCCTCGTACAGCCAGTTGGCGTGGTCCAGACGCACGCCCTTGGGGCGGCCGGTGGTGCCGGAGGTGTAGATGAGCGTGGCCAGGTGGTCGGCGCGGACGGAGGCGACCAGCTCGTCGAAGAGTTCGGGCCGTTCCTCGTGCAGTCGGGTGCCGGCGGCCTCCAGCTCGGCCAGGCCCATGACCCAGTCGTCGTCGCCCCCGTTGTCCCCCTCGAAGGCGATGACCCGGGACAGGCCGGGCATCGCCCCCCGCTGTTCCAGCAGCTTGGCGACCTGTTCGTCGTTCTCGGCGAAGGCCACCATGCTGCCGGAGTCGGACACGATGTAGGCGCAGTCGGGCGGGCCCGAGCTCGGGTAGATCGTGGTGGAGGCACCGCCCGCGCACAGGATCGCGAGGTCGGCCAGGACCCACTCCACGCGCGTGCTCGACGCGATCGCGCAACGGGCCTGGGAGGTCACACCGAGGGAGTGCAGGCCCAACGCCAGCGCGCGGACGCGGTCGCGGGTCTGGTTCCAGGTCAGTGACTCCCACTTCTCGTCTCCGCCGGAGGGGGAGGGGACCGGATAGGTGAACGCCTCCCGGTCACCGGACTCGGCGACGCGGGAAGCGAACATGTCGGGGACGGAACGATAGGGGGATGAAGTGTTGCCCATGTCACAAAGCTACCCCTGGGTAAGGGGTCGGGCAACACTCCGTGGGCGAATGTGTGCGGGTCCACGGACCCCTGTGACCCAGCTGGTCCGAGGGGTCCCGGGACCCGGTCACCGGACCACTTCGCCGGTGGGGGAGGACACCCCCGGGCCCTGCGGGGCGACGGTCCCTCAGACGGTGCCGATCGGTGCCACGGACGCCTCGGTCAGGGCGATCAGGTCCCTGGGCGTGAGCTCCATCTGGAGGCCCCGCCGACCGGCGGACACGTACACCGAACGCAGCTCCGTCACGGACGAGTCGATGACCGTGCGCAGCCGTTTGCGCTGCCCCAGCGGGCTGATGCCGCCGCGCACGTACCCGGTGATCTTCTCGGCCCTGCCCGGGTCGGCCATGGTCGCCCTCTTGCCCCCGACCGCCATGGCCAGAGCCTTGAGGTCGAGCGACGTGCTCACCGGCACCACTCCGACGGTGAACACACCGTCCACCTCGGCCACCAGGGTCTTGAACACCTGCTCGTGGGGCACTCCGATCGCGTCGGCGGCGTCCGCGCCGTAGGAGTGGCCCTCGCCCCCGACTGCCTCGTAGGGATGCAGCGTGAACGTGGTCTTGGTCCTGCTGGCGGCCACGGTCGCGGGCGTGGCTTTTCCACTCATGGGTCACCTGGGCCTTCCACTTCGGTACGTCCGACCTCAGGGCAGGCTACTCCTCCGATGGGGCGCCGCCGCCGCAGGCGGGAGGCGGGTCCGGCGGGCGCGTCCTAGTTGAAGGAGACCCCGTTGTCGAGGAAGGGGCCCGCGGGAAGGTTCGGCAGGTCGGGTGCGGCCACGATCCGGTTCTCCCGACGCAGGAACCGCGCCGCCACCGCCAGCCGGGTCGCGGCGTCCTCGGCCTCCAGCAGGCGCTGCTTCTCCGCCGAGTCCAGGACGACGGCGGTCGCCACCGCGTACGACAGCGCCACGGGGTCGCTCGGCAGCTCGCGGGCGGTCTCGGTCGCCATGCCGATCTCCGCGAGCCTGCGCTGGTACACCTCGTACAGGTCGCGCACCCTGTCGGCGTGTTCCTCGGCGTCGGGGCCCATCGCCTCGGGCAGCAGGGACACCGAGGCCGTGGAGTAGGCGTCGGTGGAGGATGCGTCCACCTCCGACAGGTCGTTGACGGCGAACCGGGTCCCGCCCTCGATCACCAGGTCGTAGCGGCCGTCCTCGTAGGTGCGCACGTCGCGCACCACGGCCGTGCAGCCGGTCGCGCTCACCAGCGGAAGGGAGGGCGAGGCCCCGGGCCCGGCGGTGCTGGGCGCCCCGGTGTCGGCGCCGCCCGCCCCCTGCCCGGACTCGCCGGCCACCTCGTGCCCCAGCTCGATCCACACGACCCCGAACCGCGCGGGTCCGCGCTCGCGGCCCCCCGCCTCACCCCCGGCCAGGGTCGGGCCGAGCAGCTCCGTGACCAGGCGCCGGTACCTCTGCTCGAACACGTGGAGCGGAATCGTCATACCGGGGAACAGCACGGTGTTCAGCGGAAAGATCGGCAGGGCCTCTGGCATGGTCCCAGTATGCCCGCGCCGGGGCGCGGACGCGGGCGCCCCGCCCGGGGCGGCCGGACGGGGCTCCCGCGTCCCGGTCGGCGCGACGGACCGACCGTCAGGAGACGGCGGGACCGGCGGTGCCGGGCGCGCCCTGGCTGCCGTGCTCCTCGCTCGGCATGTCGCGGGCCACGAAGGTCTCCACGTCGAACAGGTTGCCGTTGGAGCGGTCCACGACGTTGAGGAGGGTCGACATCTTGGCGACCTCCTCCACCTGCTCCTGGATGAACCACTGGAGGAACTGCTCCCCGGCGTAGTCGTCCTCGTCGCGGGCGACCCGGGCCAGCCGCTGGAAGTTGTCGGTGACCTCGCGCTCCTGGCGCAGCGCCAGAGCGACCAGATCACGCGTGACCGCGAAATCGGTCTCGATCTCGTCCACGCCGGGAAGGGCGAACGCGACGTCGTTGTCCAGCAGGTAGCGCACGATCATCATCGCGTGGTCGCGCTCCTCCAGGGACTGTTCGTAGAAGACCCTGGCCAGCTGGGGCAGGTCCTGGTCGTCGAACCAGGCGGCGATCGCCACGTACTGGTGCGAGGCGGTGAACTCGTGCCGCACCTGGTCGATGAGGAGTCGGTGGAACTTGGAATGGCCGCTATCGCCGGTCTTGTTGGAAGTCATGTCATCACGATAACCCATTTAAAGGCATTTTGTGAAACACCCCGAAGTGGTGTCGCAATGGATAAGGTAAGCCTTTCTTTCGTTATGTGAGGTTAGGTGTCCCAAAGTTAGGCAAGGCTTGTTCGCCGCCTTTTCGGGGTGATGTGCGGGGCCGGGCGCGGGCGTCGTCCCGGACGGAGTTCGCGCCGGTCGGACGGGTGTGGTGTCCATCATCCGGACACCGCCACCCGTGTGAGGGGCCGAGCCCCCTAGACTGGTCCCGTGATCAGTCGAATCGACCTCCGAGGCTCCCAGGACGACCCGCGCGACGCGCTTCCGCGCGCCGAAATCGATGTGGCGGACGCCACCGAACGCGTCCGACCGCTCTGCGAGGACGTCCGCCATCGGGGGACCGCGGCACTGGTCGAACTCACCGAACGCTTCGACGGCGTGCGGCTCACCGACATCCGCGTCCCCAAGGACGCCATCGACACCGCCCTGGTCGAACTCGACCCCGCCGTGCGCGCGGCTCTGGAGGAGTCCATCCGCCGCGCCCGCAAGGTCCACCACGCCCAGCGCCGCCAGGACCACACCACCCAGGTCGTGCCCGGCGGCACCGTCACCGAGAAGTGGATTCCGGTCGACCGTGTCGGCCTCTACGTGCCGGGCGGCCGCGCCGTCTACCCCTCCAGCGTCATCATGAACGTCGTCCCCGCCCAGGAGGCGGGCGTGTCCTCCCTCGCGGTGACCTCGCCACCCCAGAAGGAGTTCGGCGGACTGCCCCACCCGACGATCCTCGCCGCCTGCGCCCTGCTCGGCGTCGACGAGGTGTACGCGGTCGGCGGGGCCCAGGCCGTGGCGATGTTCGCGTACGGGACCGACGACTGCGCCCGCGCCGACATGGTCACCGGCCCCGGCAACATCTGGGTCGCCGCCGCCAAGCGCCTCCTCAAGGGCGTCATCGGCATCGACGCCGAGGCCGGGCCCACCGAGATCGCCGTCCTGGCCGACTCCACCGCCAACCCCGACTACGTCGCGGCCGACCTCGTCAGCCAGGCCGAGCACGACGTCGTCGCCGCCTCCGTCCTGGTCACCCCGGACGAGGCATTGGCCGACGCGGTCACTGAGCGCCTCGAGGCGCGCGTGGCCGCCACCAAGCACAGCGAGCGCGTGCGCCAGGCCCTGTCCGGCCCGCAGTCCGGCATCGTCCTGGTCGACGACCTCGAACAGGGGCTGGCCGTGGTCGACGCCTACGCGGCCGAGCACCTGGAGATCATGACCGCCGACGCGCCGGCCTGGGCCGCGCGCGTGCGCAACGCCGGAGCGATCTTCGTCGGCGACTACTCCCCGGTGTCCCTGGGCGACTACGCGGCGGGCTCCAACCACGTGCTCCCCACCGGCGGCTGCGCCTGCCACTCCGGCGGGCTGAGCGTGCAGACCTTCCTGAGGGGGGTGCACGTCGTCGAGTACGACCGCGACGCGCTGGCCGACGTCGCCCACCACGTCATCACCCTCGCCCGGGCGGAGGACCTGCCCGCGCACGGCGAGGCCGTGGCCGCGCGCGGCGAGGACGGGAACACGCCCTGACCAGGGGGTGTTCCAGCAGCACCGGGGAAGGCCGGGGGCACCACCCCCGGCGGCGCCCGAACAACGGCCGAAGCGAACCGGAGGCCGTCAGACGCCCGCCCCGGCGGGACGCCCCGCGCGGGCGGCCGCGTGACCACGGCGGTCACCGCGGCCCCCGGAGCGCGTCCCGCCACGACCGACCACGAGTGTGACACCAGTGAGCTTCACTCTGAACGACCTGCCGCTCCGCGACGACCTGCGCGGCCGATCGCCCTACGGCGCTCCCCAGCTGGACGTGCCGGTGGTCCTCAACACCAACGAGAACCCCCACGCCCCCTCCCCGCGACTGGCGAAGGCGCTGGCCGACGCGGTGGCCGACACCGCCCTGGGCCTCAACCGCTACCCCGACCGCGACGCGGTCCGCCTGCGCCGGGACCTGGCCGCCTACCTCGGCCACGGGCTGACGTCCGAGCACGTCTGGGCCGCCAACGGCTCCAACGAGGTCCTCCAACAGCTGCTCCAGGCCTTCGGCGGCCCGGGCCGCACCGCCATGGGCTTCGAACCGTCGTACTCCATGCACCCGATCATCTCCCGGGGCACCGGGACGCACTGGGTGCCGGTGCCGCGTGACGCGGACTTCCGGATCGACGTGGACGCCGCGCTGGCGGCCATCGCCGAGCACCGACCCAGCGTCGTCTTCCTGACCTCGCCCAACAACCCCACCGGCACCGCCCTGGAGATCGCCGACATCGAGCGCGTCGTCCGGGCCGCCCCCGGGGTCGTGGTCGTCGACGAGGCCTACGCCGAGTTCCGCAGGCAGGGCACTCCCAGCGCCCTGACCCTGCTGCCGGAGCACCCGCGGCTCATCGTCTCGCGCACCATGTCCAAGGCCTTCGCTCTGGCCGGGGCCCGCGTGGGCTACCTCGCCGCGCACCCGGCGGTGGTGGAGGCCCTCCAGCTGGTCCGCCTGCCCTACCACCTGTCGGCCGTCACCCAGACGGTCGCCGTCACCGCCCTGGAGCACGCCGAGGAGCTCCTCGGCGCCGTCGCCGACCTGCGCGCCGAACGCGACGCCCTCGTCACCTGGCTGAGGGAACAGGGCTTCGCGGTGGCCGACTCCGACGCCAACTTCGTCCTCTTCGGCGAGTTCGAGGACCGCGGCCGGGTCTGGCGGGACCTGCTCGACCAGGACGTCCTCATCCGCGAGACCGGACCGGACGGTTGGCTCCGCGTCACCGTCGGGACCGCCGACGAGATGGCCGCCTTCCGGACGGCGCTCCTCAAGGTCACCGGCGGCTGACACCGCCGGACACGACCGCAACCCCACCCACCGCACCACCACGGCACCACCAAGGATCGGGCACCATGAGCCGCATCGGGCGCGTCGAACGCGCAACCAAGGAAACGAAGGTCCTGGTCGAGGTCGACCTGGACGGCACCGGCGTCGCCGACGTCTCCACCGGGGTCGGGTTCTTCGACCACATGCTCGACCAGCTCGCCAAGCACGGGCTGTTCGACATCACCGTGCGTACCGAGGGCGACCTGCACATCGACGCGCACCACACGATGGAGGACACCGCCCTCGCCCTGGGCGCCGCCTTCCGCGAGGCCCTCGGCGACCGCGCGGGCATCCGCCGCTTCGCCGACGCCAAGGTGCCCCTGGACGAGGCCCTGGCCGAGGTCACCGTCGACGTCTCCGGCCGCCCCTACCTCGTGCACTCCGAGCCCGAGGGCATGGCACCGCTGATCGGCCGCGACTACGACACCACCATGACCCGGCACATCCTGGAGTCGTTCGTGGCCCAGGCACGGGTGGCCCTGCACGTCCACGTGCCCTACGGCCGTAACGCGCACCACATCGTCGAGGCGCAGTTCAAGGCGCTGGCCCGGGCACTGCGCACCGCCACCGAGAACGACCCCCGTGTGGACTGGGTCCCCTCCACCAAGGGCGTCCTGTAGATGGACACCGACCTCTGGGGCCTGTTCCTGCTGGTCCTGGGCGGCTTCCTCGCGGGCGGCGTCTACGCCCTGTGGGGGAGGAACCGCCTGATCGCCGTGGCCCTGGCCGGGTGCGTCGTGCTCGCCGTGGTCTCCGGCGTGCTGCGGCTCGGCTACCTCTAGTCGCCGGGCCCCCGCCACCTCACCAAACGAAGGGCACGCAGATGTCACGTGTGGTCGTCTTCGACTACGGGTCGGGCAACCTCCGCTCGGCCCAGCGCGCCATGGAGCGCACCGGTGCCGACGTCACCGTCACCTCCGACCCGCACGCCGCCCTCGACGCCGACGGGCTCGTCGTCCCCGGCGTGGGTTCCTTCAGCGCCTGCGCGGCCAGCCTGATGGCGGCGGGCGGAGACCGGATCATCGGCCGTCGCATCGCGGGGGGCCGCCCCGTCCTGGGGATCTGCGTGGGCATGCAGGTCCTGTTCGACCGGGGTGTCGAACAGGCCGACGCCCGCGCGGAGGACCGCGCCACCGAGGGCTGCGGCGAGTGGCCGGGCACGGTCGAGCGCCTGCGGGCGCCCGTCGTCCCGCACATGGGGTGGAACACCGTCTCCCCGCCCGACGGCTCACGCCTGTTCGCGGGCGTGCGCCCCGAGGAACGCTTCTACTTCGTGCACTCCTACGCGGTCCGGCGGTGGGAGTTCGTCAGCCACAGTGAGCGCGTCCGCGGCCCCCAGGTGACATGGTCCGAGCACGGCGAGCCCTTCGTGGCAGCCGTGGAGAACGGACCCCTCAGCGCCACCCAGTTCCACCCGGAGAAGTCCGGCGACGCCGGAGCCCGCGTCCTGGCCAACTGGGTCGCGACCCTGTGACCCCGGGGCCCGCCCGACGGCGGCCCCGTGCACCCAGTCCCTCAACCAACCGAGCACGAGAAGGCACCATGACCGGCGACCACACCACGTCGACCCCCGTACTCGAACTGCTCCCCGCCGTGGACGTGTCGGGCGGGCAGGCCGTCCAGCTCGTCCAGGGCCGGGCGGGCTCCGGCGGCCAGTACGGCGACCCCTTCGAGGCCGCCCGCGCCTGGCGCGACGCCGGTGCCGAGTGGATTCACCTGGTCGACCTGGACGCGGCCTTCGGCCGGGGCCACAACCGCGACCTGCTGCGCGACATCGTGGACCGCCTCGACGTCAAGGTCGAGATGTCCGGCGGTATCCGCGACGACGAGTCGCTGAACGCCGCCCTGGCCACCGGCTGCACCCGGGTGAACATCGGTACCGCCGCCCTGGAGAACCCGCAGTGGTGCGCCCGGATCATCGCCGAGCACGGCGACCGGATCGCCATCGGCCTGGACGTGCGCGGCACCACGCTGGCCGCCCGGGGCTGGACGCGTGACGGCGGCGACCTCCTGGAGACCCTCGACCGCCTGGAGTCCGAGGGCTGCGCCCGGTACGTGGTCACCGACGTCAACAAGGACGGCACCCTCAAGGGGCCCAACCTCGACCTGCTGCGGACCGTGTGCGAGCGCACCGACAAGCCGGTGGTCGCCAGCGGCGGCGTGTCCAGCCTCGCCGACCTGGAGGCCATCTCCAGCCTGGTCCCGCTGGGCGTGGAGGGCGCCATCATGGGCACCGCCCTGTATGAGGGCGCCTTCTCCCTGGAGGACGCCCTGACCACGGTGCGGGGGGCCGACCGGTGAGCCTGGCGATCCGCGTCATCCCGTGCCTGGACGTCGACGCCGGACGCGTGGTCAAGGGCGTCAACTTCGAGAACCTGCGCGACGCCGGCGACCCGGTCGAGCTCGCGGGCACCTACGACGCGCAGGGGGCCGACGAACTCACCTTCCTGGACGTCACCGCCTCCAGCGGCGACCGGGAGACCACCTTCGACGTGGTGCGCCGCACCGCCGACCAGGTGTTCATCCCGCTCACCGTCGGGGGAGGGGTGCGCTCCACCGAGGACGTGGACCGGCTGCTGCGCGCGGGCGCCGACAAGGTGGGCGTGAACACCGCCGCGATCGCCCGCCCGGAGCTGATCGGCGAGATCGCGGCCCGCTTCGGCCGCCAGGTCCTGGTGCTCTCCGCCGACGTGCGGCGGGTGCCCGAGGGCGGCCCGCCCACCGCCAGCGGCTTCGAGGTCACCACGCACGGCGGGCGCCGCGGCGCCGGTCTCGACGCGCTGGAGTGGTGCGAGCGCGCCGCCGAACTGGGCGCGGGGGAGATCCTGCTCAACTCGATGGACGCCGACGGCACCCGGACCGGTTTCGACCTGGAGCTGATCCGCGCGGTGCGGGCGCGGGTGGACGTCCCGCTGATCGCCTCGGGCGGCGCGGGCGCCGTGGAGCACTTCGTTCCGGCGGTGGCGGCGGGCGCGGACGCGGTCCTGGCCGCGACCGTCTTCCACTTCGGTGAGTTCACCATCGCCGACGTCAAGCGGAGCCTGCGCGAGGCGGGGTACCCGGTCCGGTAGCGCGGCGCGGTGGCCACCGCGACACGCCGTGGAGAGGTCGGAACAGGCCCTGGGTGAGACTCGCTCAGGGCCTGTGACCTGCACAACCGTGTCAATGATTACTGTCAGTAATCAAAGCGTGTCATGGCGTTGATCAAGCTGTGATCCGTGTGAGCATGAGCGCGTCTTACCCAGCCACGACAGGGAGATTGTCGCCCATCATGTCCAAGCACGTCTTCACCGGCCTCTCTCGCCGGTTCGCCTCTCTCGCCACCGCCGGTGCCATCGCCCTCGGCGGTCTGACCCTCATGGCGCCGACCGCCGCCGCCGACGACTACGACCGGACCTCGGCCGAGGTCATCCAGATGATCGAGGCCCAGGTCTGGCCCAACTACTCGCTCCAGAACCCCGGCCCGAGCGTCGACATCCTGGCCGCGCAGTACTTCCTCAACCACCTCACCTACGTCACGGAGAACCCGAGCTCGACCTTCACCCGGGAGTTCGACCGCACGCTCCGCGACTTCGAGCGCCGGGAGGGCATCACCGTCAACGGCGTCCTCGAGTCGCAGAGCTGGATCAAGATCAGGAACATGCTGTTCCCGACCACGGCCGACGCCTTCCAGCGCGACGACCGCGGATACGGCGTCCGCGCCGTGCAGGTGCTGCTCAACGAGAAGTTCGACGCCGGCCTGACCGTGAACGGCCGCTACAACTCCGCCACGGAGCGGGCCGTGCGCAACGCCCAGCGCGACCTGTGCATCGGCGTCGACGGCGCCTTCGGCCGCCTCACCTACAAGGCCGTCATCACCGGCGTCGACAGCTGCCGCGCCGACAACGCCGAGGCCGTGGCCGAGGAGGCCCCCGCCGAGGAGGGCGCCGAGGCCGCTGAGCAGGCTCCCGCCGAGGAGGGCGCCGAGGCCGCCGAGCAGGCTCCGGTCCAGGAGGCCCCCGCCGAAGAGGGCGACCAGGCCCGCGAGCTGGAGGCCGTGCGCGGCCACTAGATGAGTGATTCCAAGGGGTCAGTGATCGTAAGCGGTCAATGAGCGTAGGACCGGCTGGCCGGTGCGGTCGTTGTGCCAGACCACGGCGGTC